>NZ_SVCB01000135.1 GCF_015058545.1 Veillonella sp. | reverse complement strand
TTTTGGGATACGGAACTTCCACTACTTCCGAAACCGGATTTTATTCATCAATGCAAGAAAAGGACACGCAACAGTTATGTCGCATGTCCTTCCTCAAAGTGCATAGACTCTTTAGCGCCCCAAAATTTGACAAAGAGCCTAAAAAAAGAATCTTTTTGCATTTAGCAAAAAGATTCTTAAAAATTATCACTGCATTTGCAATTTCCATATAAGGAAAAGTTCTTTTGGGCTTTACAAAAAGTAAAACGTAAGATTCGTTCAACACAAGTTTACACCTGTCTACGAAACGTCATTAAAACTGTATCGTTACCGGTGAATTATCTTTATAATATTCTTGTACATAATCTATAAACGTTTTAACGGCAATCAATTTATCACTCACTTCATTGAAGTATAAAAACGTACTGCGCACCCAAGGCTTGCCGTCTTTCTGATAAATCGGTTCCACATAGATTCCTTCATCTTTGCAGGAACCAAGTCCTAAATACGGTAAGATTGACCAACCGAGACCTTCACACACGAAGTGACGACAGGTAACCATAGAGTCCATCTCCATAGCCGCTTCATGACTTTTCGGCAGATTTTCATTACACCATGTATCAAAAACTGTAGTAATCGAACCGTCCGAACGATATTGAATGAGCGGCAAATCCGCCAACTCATCAATTGTAACCGGATCTTTATAAACCAAGCAGTAAGGCTCTTCAAAGAGCTTAATACTGCTGCTTGCTTCTTTATGATTGCCGCGAGCGATTGCCACGACCACTTCCCCACTGTTAAACATCTTATTTACATGGGAACTGTGACCGGTTTTTACTTGGATATGAATATTGGGATATTGCTTCGTAAATTTACCCAATAAATGCGGCAACTGATAGTCCGCGAAATTGATGGACGAAGCAATTTTTAAAGTCCCTTGTATCTCTCCGCTCATCTCACCGATAGCCTGCTTCAAGCTTTCCATTTCCTGGAGCATGCGACGGCAGTAAGCATGAAAGACTTCCCCTTGAGGCGTCAACGTAATCCCTTCACTGGTCCGGAGTAATAAGGGACTCCCCAAGTCTTCTTCCAAATGGCGCAGACGATAACTCAACGCCGGTTGGGATAGAAATAGTTTTTCAGCGGCTTTTGTAATATTGCCTTCTTCCACAACTGTTACAAAAGTTTGCCATTCCCGTTCATCCATTAAATCCCTCCTCAGTCTCTACGGAAAAACCGCAATAAGGATAAGAAGATATTAATGAAATCCAAGTACAACATTAACGCGCCGATTAATTCAACCCGTTCCAACACTTCGTCATCTTCAAGGGCTACCGTGGTCAAAATCCCTTTAATACGATTCACATCAACGGCCGTAAAAATCGTGAAAATAATCACACCGAGAGCACCGAGGGCTAAATTAACGAAACCGTTTTGGAATACGAACACATTAAGCAAGCTCACGATAATAAGCGCAATCACAGCACCTAACAAATAGGTCGTCCACGATGTTAAGTCACGTTTAACCACACCGCCGATAACCGCAAAGGTACCGAAAAACGCCAACGTCCCCACAAAAGCATAAAAGAACGCCGTCGTACCGTACACCATGCTCAAGGCCGCCAAAGTAAGGCCATTTAAAATAGAGTAAATAAAGAACATGCTTTTCAGCGTAGTCAGGCTGGCCGACATCTGCCGCGCACTGAATAAGAAGACCGCACCCAATTCCAAGATCAACAAAATATTGTAGTTGGAAACAGCCAATGAAAGCCATTGAGGGTTAAATAAAGCTGCCAACATAGTAACAAATGTTGTCAAAATTCCCCAGCCCATCCAGAGCATGGAGTTGCGCAATTTACGCGCTACAATCTGCGAAATTACAGATTGATCCGCATTCACGGGCATTGAATAGTTCATATATACCTCCTCAATCAAATCTGTCACGGCTCAAATCGGCCTCTTAATATAAAATCTTGCTTGTGCCACTCACCTTGACACAAGCAAGATTTACGTCACTACCTATTCAGCATGCCTCAGCAATACCTTAATACGCACTAGCAACACAATTAACGTGCGTTGGCAATACCTTCAAATACTTTGCCGCGGGAGCCGTCGACAGTTACAACTTCACCATTATTAATTACAGTTTCTGCATTTCTTACACCTAAAATTACCGGAATACCAAAGTTAATCCCGGCAATAGCCGCCGCCGAAGTATAGCCGTCTTCAGCCGCAATAATAGCACCGGCTCGTTTAGCAAATGGCATTAATTCAGGTTCTAATGTGCGAACTACCAACACATCGCCATCGCGGAAACTCTGCCCTGCCATTTCAGCATTATAAGCGAGGCAAACACGGCCCGTAGCGGCGCCTTTACCTACACCATTACCACTTAACACGGCTTTGCCTACTACATGTACACGAATCATATTGGTCGTACCGGCCTTACCGGATGGTACGCCGGCGGTGATAACAACCAAATCGCCGGATTCGATATGATTCTCAGCCAAGGACGACGTAATCGCACTGTATACCATTTCGTCGGAATTTTCATGGCCCGCTCCGAGTACGGCTTCAACGCCCCAATACAACTGAACGCGACGAACCGTGGCTTCATGCGGAGTTACCGCTAAAATCTTGGCACGCGGACGGTTGCGGGAAATACTCATAGCCGTTTTACCCGTTTCCGTACAAGTAATGATGGCCGCCGCATCAAGATTCTTAGCCACCGTTACGGTTGCCACACTGATGGCATCCGTAGTTTGTACCGTATCGGCTGCAAAGGGATGTTCAATATTACAATACAAAGTAGAATGTTCCGTTACTTCCGCAATGCGTGCCATCGTTTGAACCGCTTCCACCGGATATTTGCCGCCTGCCGTTTCGCCGGACAACATTACCGCATCAGTACCATCCAAAATAGCATTCGCTACGTCACTGGCTTCGGCACGTGTAGGGCGTGGGTTATTCGTCATAGATTCCAACATTTGAGTGGCCGTAATTACAGGCTTCGAGGCTTTGTTACATTTAGTAATCATCATCTTCTGAAGAACCGGTACTTCTTCAGCAGGAATTTCAACGCCAAGGTCACCACGAGCTACCATGAGACCGTCGGACATGCGTAAAATATCATCTAAATTATTGATACCTTCTTCATTTTCAATCTTGGAAATGATTTTAATATCTTTGCCTTCTTCTTCCAAAATGCGGCGAATAGCCACTACATCAGTGCCGCGCTGCATAAAGGAAGCGGCTACATAGTCCACATCCATTTGGCAACCGAAACGCAAATCTGCCATATCACTTTCCGAAACCGGTGGCAAGCTGAGTGGAATGCCCGGTACGGCTACGCGTTTACGATCGCTCATAGGCCCGTTGTTTTTAATTGTGGTGTAAATTTCGGTGCCTTCGATTTTTTCTACCTGCAAGGTAACCAAACCGTCGGATAATAAAATCTCACACCCTACTTTAACGTCATCCACCAAGCCTTTATGGTTAACCGAACAAATGGTAGCGTCCCCTTCAATATCGCGCATAGTCAATGTAAACGGTTTACCCGCTTCAAGCATTACTTTGCCGTCTTTAAAATGACCTAAACGAATTTCAGGGCCTTTGGTATCAAGCATAAGCGCTACCGGAATACCGGTTTTCTTCGAAGCAGCGCGCACCGCTTCCATACGCTTCGTATGTTCGTCATAAGAGCCATGTGAAAAATTGAAGCGTGCTACGTTCATACCGGCCTGTAGCATCTGTTCCAACACGCCGGGCGCATCAGTGCTCGGTCCAATGGTACAAACAATTTTAGTCTTTTTCATAGTAAATACCTCACTCATAATGGATTGGAATAAAGCCTATGTTTTCCCTTCATAGTAACCATTATACACTAATCAATTAAAGTATTTCTACACTATCGGGGCCTAAAATTTCTTCCACCGCCCGGCATATTTCAGTCCCGGGGGCAAAATAGTATTCTTTGGCTACATCAATGCGTTTCCGTTGACGATGTAAATAAAAGGTGACCGGTACCGTCCCGGTTGCTTTTAAGAGTAATTTTTTCAACGCATTACTGGCCTCTGCCGTGTCAAAGCCGGGACGAATATGAATGACAATACGCTTGGCCGTATCGTAATTAACTTTTAACGGCTTAATCGTGTCGGCAATGATCTGTACGCCTTTTTCATCCGCATCAATCCGGCCCGAAATGCGTACCGCCATATCTACGGCCAGCATAGCCTGATACTGCTGAAATTTTTGTGGGAAGACGACGATAGACGCGGAACCGGAAAAATCTTCGAGCCGAATAATGGACATAACATCATTGCGCCGCGTAATTCTATCGGTTTTCTCTACAATGAGGCCCCCTACAGTCACTTCCTGCTTGTCGTATTGTTCCGGATTTTCATTAAGTTTACCCACTTCGAAAAGACCTTTTAATTCAGCTTCATAAGAATTAAGAGGATGGCCGGAAATATAAAAGCCGGTATATTCTTTTTCATCGCGCAATTTTTCATCCATGGTCAAATCGTCGAGCTTTGGCACTTCAATGGTTTCCGCCACGGACGGTTCATCACCGAAAAGGCTCATAGTGCCGCGGGCTTCTTCTTTTTGAAGACGCTGCCCCAAACTCTGCGCCCCTTCATACATGGCGAGGAGCTGATTGCGGTTTTCCTTGAAGCTGTCCATGGCGCCGCAGCGAATTAAGCTTTCCAGTAAGCGCTTATTTACCACGCGCGCGTCGACTCGTTTGCAAAAATCAAGAATGGAGCTGTATAAACCATTCCGATGGCGCTCTGCTAGGAGTTGTTCCACCGCATTATCGCCTACGCTCTTAACGCCACCCAAACCGAAACGAATAGCACCGTTCTGTACCGCAAAAGCCTTTTCCCCGTAATTAATATCAGGGCCCAACACTTCGACGCCGTGCTTTTTACAGTCATTAATATAGTACGTCAGTTTATCCACGTTGGTCATGAAACTACTCATGGTAGCCGCCATAAATTCAGGATAATAATGAGCCTTCAAATAGGCCGTCTGATACGCAATATAGGCATAGGCCGCACTGTGGGATTTGTTAAAACCATAGCCCGCAAAGTAAACGAGCAAATCGAATACTTCATTGGCAATGGCTTCCGGAATGTTATTCTGCACCGAGCCGGCAATGAAGGATTCGCGCTGCGCTTTAAGGACGGATTCTTTCTTTTTACCCATGGCACGGCGCATTAAATCCGCTTGGCCGAGACTGAAACCACCCATGGCGGAGGCAATCTGCATAACCTGTTCCTGGTACAAAATAACCCCGAAGGTATCCTTCAAAATCGGTTCCAACAACGGATGTAAATAGGTAATTTCCATCTCCCCGTGGCGGCGTTTAATGAAATCTTCCACCATGCCGCTGCCCAAAGGCCCCGGACGATACAAGGCAACCAAAGGAATGAGGTCCTCAAAATGCTCCGGTCGTAAATCCATAACGAGCTTAGTAATCCCATCCGATTCAAGCTGGAATACGCCCGGCGTATCACCGCGGGTTAAGAGGTCACACGCGGCCTTATCGTCAAGCGGAATTTTGTCGAGGTCAATATCAATACCGCGGTTAGCTTTAATGAGCTTCAACGCGTCATCCATAACAGTCAATGTCCGAAGGCCCAAGAAGTCCATCTTCAAAAGACCCAATTCTTCGATATTATCTTTATCGTATTGGGTAACAAAACCCGCGTCATTGGCGTTCTGAATCGGCACATGGTCTTCCAACGGCGCCGCCGAAATCACAACGCCCGCCGCATGAGTAGAGGCGTTGCGCACAATACCTTCCAGTTTACGGCCATAATCAAAGAGTTCACGAACCTTCGGATCCGTATCATAGAGCTGCTTTAAATCTTTACCTTTCAACGCTTTGTCCAGCGTAATGCCCAATTCATTGGGTATCATCTTAGCCAGGCGATTCACTTCAGGCAGTGGATGATCGAGCACACGGCCCACATCGCGAATAACGGCGCGCGCCGCTTCCGTACCGAAGGTAATAATCTGAGCTACCCGAGCTTGACCGTATTTTTCCGTTACATATTCGATAGCTTTACCGCGCTTTTCATAGCAGAAGTCAATATCGATATCAGGCATGCTGACACGTTCCGGATTCAAAAAGCGTTCGAAGAGTAAATTATACTTAAGCGGATCAAGACCGGTAATGCCGAGCAGATAGGCCACTACGGAACCGGCCGCACTACCACGACCGGGCCCTACTAAAATGTCGTGCTCACGAGCGTAACGCACATAATCCCACACGATGAGGAAATAATCGTCAAAACCCATTTGGGCAATAACGGAAAGTTCATAATCGAGCCGTTCTTTCAGCTCCGGTGTCATCGTACCGTACAAACGGGGCACTTCTTTTTCACACAAATGGCGCAAATAGGTAGTCGCCGTTTCCCCTTCCGGCACATCAAAGTGCGGCAAATGATGCTCATCAAAATTAAATTCCACATTACAACGATTCGCAATGGCCAAGGTATTTTCCATGGCCCCCGGAATATGACTGAATAATTCCGCCATTTCGTCGCCACTCTTCATATAAAATTCGTCATTCGGGAATTTAAGTCGATCCGTATCGGCCACTTTAGCGCCGGTCGCAATGCAGACCTTAATATCTTGCGCATCTGCATCTTCTTTTAATACATAATGAAAGTCATTGGAGCACACCAAGCCTACACCATACTCTTTGGCTAACTGAATGAGTGCTTCCTGCGCTTTCACTTCGGCGGGTAAGCCGTGATTCTGTATTTCTAAAAAGAAATTATCCTTGCCGTAAATATCTACATAGGTTTCCAGCGCCCGTTTGGCCCCTTCCGGATTATCCTGCAATACACATTGCGGAATTTCCCCTTGAATACAGGCACTCAAGGCGATGATACCTTTACTGTGTTCTTTTAATAATGCGTGATCGACACGAGGTTTGCGGTAAAAACCCTCCGTAAAACCGCGTGATACGATTTTAGTAAGATTTTGATAGCCTTCCATGGTCTCAGCCAGCAAAATCAAATGTTTCAATCGTTCTTGCCGACTTGCGTCTTTATCAAAACGACTGCCCGTCGTGACATACACTTCACAGCCGATAATCGGCTTTATTCCCGCACTTTTTGCTTCTTTATAAAAATAAATGGCACCACACATGTTACCATGGTCCGTAATCGCCAAAGCGGGCATATTGAGTTCTTTGGCACGGGCTACCATTTGCGGCAGGCGACTGATGCCGTCCTGCAAGCTGTATTCAGTGTGGCTATGCAAATGAACAAATGGTTTCATGGTTCCCTCCTCAATCAAAATTATATAAAAAGGACCGACCCCGAGGTCAGTCCTTTTACTGTATCTGTACCTTATTTAATTATATCATAAGTTGGAAGTCGTACTGCTTAATTCTCAAACATTACTGCGAAATAGCCTTCCGGCGAACGGGACTACTCGTTAACGACCTCGGAAATAATGAGTCAATTCCCGACGCACCATCTACCACTGGGGCATAAACTCAGCCACTACCTGCCAAAAACGAGCGGAATGGTTCGGTTGAATAAAATGGGCAAACTCATGGATCATTACATATTCTAAGAACAAACGAGGTCCCATCAATAATTTCTGATTAATCATTATCCGCTCGGTCACAAGCGAGCAGGAACCCCAGCGTGTTTTCGCTTCGCGAATACGAAGTTTCGGATAGGGTACATCATAACCGGCGGCAATATAGCGATGATAAATACGATCGCGCATATCTTTCACTACATCCTCTACCAAATGTTCCCAGAAATCCGCCATTAACGCCGCTCGTTCCGTCACTGTGCTCTGCGGTTTGACAAACATATAAATATTCGCGGGGTCCGATTCACTCCAAGTCACATAAGGTGCATGATGGAGCTCTACCGGTGCCACCGTCAAATGAACTTCATAGTCCAGAATGGTAAACAATTCGCCCGTTTCATACTGATACGGTCTCACATCAGCCTGTTTAGCTTGATGATCTTTGAAGCGTTGCCGGGCTTTATCAATAAAGCCTTCATGCTCCGAAACAAATTGAGTAACGGTTTGAGCGGGCATACGCCACGGCGCCGATACCTTGACCGTGCCGTCCGGCATGACGCGGAGGTTCATGTTTTTAACAGCCTTCCACGTCACCGTATACGGTATAAGCTCACCGGCTATTCGTAATTCATATGTCTTCGACTGTGTCTTACGCGACGACCGTCGCTGCCACCAACTCATAGTATCGCTTAGCGAGCGTTTTTAGCTGCTTTAGCACGGGCAGCACGATCCAAAATAGTTTTACGCATGCGAATGCTGTGCGGTGTTACTTCTACCAATTCATCATCGTTAATCCATTCCAAAGCCTGTTCCAAGCTGAAAATACGAGGCGGTGTCAAACGAACAGCTTCGTCAGAGGAGCTGGAACGCATGTTGGTAACATGTTTTTTCTTACATGGGTTAACATCCATGTCAGTTTCACGAGAGTTTTCACCGATAATGCGACCGGTATAAACAGCTTCGTTAGGGCCTACGAATAAAGTACCGCGATCCTGTACGGAGTTCAAGCCGTAAGGGGTAGTTTCGCCGTCTTCAAAAGCTACCAAAGCGCCGCGCGTACGGCTTGGAATATCACCTTTGAACGGTGCATACCCATGGTACACATGGTTCATGATACCATTACCTTTAGTGCTGGTTAAGAATTGAGCACGGAAACCGATAAGACCACGGGCAGGAATGATGAATTCCATACGGAGGTAACCGGCCAATTCGGTCATGTTGATTAATTCGGCTTTACGAACACCCAAGTTTTCCATAACGGTACCCATGAATTCCTGAGGTACGTCGATGGTTAAGTATTCTAATGGTTCGCAGAGCTGATCGTTAATGCGTTTGTAAATTACACGAGGTTTACCAACCTGTAATTCATAGCCTTCACGACGCATAGTTTCGATTAAAACGGCCAAATGAAGTTCACCGCGACCGGATACTTTGAAGGAATCCGGCGAATCGGTTTCTTCTACTTTCATGGACACGTTAGTTTCTACTTCTTTGAACAAACGGTCACGTAAATGACGGCTCGTTACATAATCCCCTTCACGACCGGCAAACGGGGAGTTATTAACGGAGAACATCATGGACAACGTAGGTTCGTCAATCTTAATGGCCGGTAATGCTTCCGGATGTTCCGCATCAGCTACGGTTTCACCGATATTGATGTCTTCGATACCTACGAAAGCAGTGATGTCACCCATGGCTGTTTCATCGGTTTCTACACGGTTCAAGCCGTTGTAGGTATAAACACGACCGATTTTAGCTTTACGAGTGCTTTCGCCGTTCATGATTACAACCTGTTGGTTAGTTCTCATGCGACCGCGAACGATACGACCAACAGCGATTTTACCTACATAATCATCATAGTCAAGGGTTGTAACCATGAACTGTAACGGACCGTCAATGTCGCCCTGCGGAGCCGGAATTTCTTTTAACAATACTTCGAATAAAGGCTGCATATCTTTGCCTTCATCATCCATGGACAATTTAGCAATGCCGTCACGAGCGGATGCATATACAACCGGGAAGTCCAACTGATCATCATCGGCTTCGAGTTCCATGAAGAGTTCCAATACTTCGTCTTCTACTTCGTGAACACGTTGGTCCGGACGGTCAATTTTGTTAATAACAACGATTGGTTT
>NZ_SVCB01000134.1 GCF_015058545.1 Veillonella sp. | reverse complement strand
GTTTATGTTACATTATTCCAAAAAGGACCTAATCGTGTAAGTCCTTTTGCAGTACCTATGATGATTGCTAACATGGTATCCGGTCGTGTGTCCATCGAACTTGGTCTTCGTGGTCCCGCTATTACGGATATTACAGCTTGTGCATCCGGTACTAATTCCATTGGTGATGCATTCCGCATCGTAGCTCGCGGTGACGCTGACATTATGTTTGCCGGCGGTACTGAAGCAGCTGTATCTCCGGCAGCAGTAGCCGGTTTCGCAGCTATGAAAGCTATGTCTACCCGCAATGATGAACCTGAAAAAGCATCCCGTCCGTTTGACGCCGATCGCGATGGTTTCGTTATGGGTGAAGGCGCCGGTATCGTTGTGCTTGAAGAATTAGAACACGCTAAAGCGCGCGGTGCTCATATTTACGCCGAAGTTATCGGTTACGGCAGCAATGGTGATGCTTATCACATTACAGCTCCGGCTCCGGGCGGCTTACAAGCTCGTAAATGTATGGAATTGGCCATCAAAGATGCAGGCATCGATCCTAGTGAAATCAACTATATCAATGCTCATGGTACTTCTACAGGTCTTAACGACAAAAACGAAACTATGGCTATTAAGGAATTATTTGGTGATCATGCTAAAACATTGGCAGTTAACTCCACTAAATCCATGACAGGCCATTTATTGGGCGCAGCCGGTGCTATTGAAGCCATCGTTATGGCTATGGCTATTGAAACCGGTAAAATTCACCCAACCATCAACTTGACTAATCCGGATCCTGAACTCGACTTGGATTATGTTAAAGAAGGGGCTCGTGAATTGAAAGTAAATTGCGCATTATCCAATTCCTTCGGTTTTGGCGGTCATAATGCAACATTACTTGTACGTCGTTACGAGGACTAATTGAAGGGCCGTAAGACTCATAAGACAATCTCGCACCAAGCTCGCGAAGCAGCGCTTCGAGAGCTTGTGGCGCGTTTGCGTATCCCTTTGACAGATATAAATTTGCTCGACAGAGCGTTTACGCATACGTCTTATGCAAATGAAAATAGAGCAGCTCGCGTTAAGCATAACGAACGTCTGGAATTTTTGGGCGATGCCGTTTTGGACTTAATCATTGGCGAGTATCTGTTTAAAACATATCCTCAAATGACTGAGGGTGAACTGACAAAAATAAAGGCAGCAACTGTTTGCGAAACCTCGTTGGCTACATGTAGTTCTAAATTACATTTTGGTAATTATTTATTGCTTGGCCGAGGCGAAGCGACTTCGGGCGGCCGGGAACGGGCGTCTATTTTAGCAGATACCTTTGAAGCCGTTATCGGAGCTTTATATGTAAACACTTCCTATGAAGTAACGGCACAGTTCGTATTGAGTCATTTGCAAGGATATCTGGAAAAAGCGAAAGACGGTAAGCTTGGTAAGGATTATAAAACCATGTTGCAGGAATATGTGCAACAGGAAGGCGAAAAACAAATTGTCTACACCTTATTAAGTGAATCGGGACCCGATCATGACAAAATCTTCTGTATGGAAGTGCGGATTGAAGGCAAGGCCTATGGTTCCGGTACCGGCAAAAGCAAAAAAGAAGCTGAACAGAATGCAGCTCAAGTTACCCTTGATTATTTGATAGGGAAACGAGCATGTCGAATGACGCAGGATTAATTCAGGTATATGGTACATAGAGGAGCGGCTAATCCGCTCCTTTTTCATATTCTGATATAATGTATAGTGGTAGAAGCGTTTAATAAAATTTATTCATAACTTAGTAGTAATTTGGTGATACAGCTTTTATAGCGGTTGTTTCTATATTGTCATATATGAGGTAGGTAAAAATGAACCAACATAAAAATAACAGTATAACTAACAAAAAGCCTCATGGTTTGATTCCTTTTTACATACCCCATGCAGGTTGTCCGCAGCAATGTGTCTTTTGTAATCAGCATCGCATTGCCGCCGGCGGAGCAAGAGCTTCAGAGGTTGATGTGAAAGCTACTATAGACGAATATATCGGCAACGATCGGCATGAAAAATATTGGGAAGTGGCCTTCTATGGGGGAAGTTTTTCCGCATTGCCGGAAGACTTACAACGCTCTTTGTTGGAACCGGCCTATGAGGCCTTGCAAAACGGTGAGATTGATGCCATACGCTGTTCCACTCGTCCTGATGCGCTGGGCGAGACGGAGATCGCGTTGTTAGAAGCCTATGGTGTGACCACCGTTGAGATTGGCGTGCAGTCCATGGATGATACTATTTTAACGAGAGCCAAACGGGGGCATTCGTCCGCCGAGGTTGTGGGAGCCGTTCAGCGATTGCAAGAACATGGTTTTACCGTTGGTATTCAGCTATTACCTGGGTTGCCCGGTGAAAACTGGCATACCTTAGTGAATACGGCGGTCGCGGTGGCGAAGTTGATGCCTGATTTTGTGCGCATTTATCCGGTTCTCGTCATTGAAGATACGGAGCTTGCCGATGATGTGAGAGCCGGTCGTTACACGCCGTTAACGGTAGCAGAAGCGGTAAAGTACAGCGCTTTTTTAAAAGAGTATTTTGAAGAGCGTCACATCACGGTGATTCGCACGGGGTTGCAGAGCACGCCGGAATTGGATTCGGGTATCGGTTTAGTAGGCGGTCCTTACGAACCGGCTATGGGTGAATTGGTGGCGAATTATCAGTGGTTACAGCGATTTTTAAAAGTCTTACGGGACCATAGAGCGGCGGGCTTACCAATGCATTCGGTGACCGTCCTGTATCCGCGCCAACTTACATCAAAAGTACGCGGCGAAAAGCAACGGAATATGAAATATTTGGCAGAATGCTATAAAAACTGCACTTGGCAATGGTATGAACAGGGTTCTAAAAAAGCGAATGCTATGTTCGAAATAAAAACAAACAAATTTTCGGATAATGTTCTACTTTTTATCGATAATTTTAGGTACAATGTGATATAATAAAAGGTACGTTATTAGATATATTTAAAGTGACTTAAGACACGCGGAAAGGTGGTTTGCATGCAACTCTTACGATTAGAGTTAAAAGGATTTAAATCCTTTGCGGACAAAACAATTGTAAAATTTTCACCCGGCATGACGGCTATCGTAGGACCTAACGGGAGCGGTAAGAGTAATATTACCGATGCCATGCGCTGGGTGCTGGGCGAATCCAATGTGCGCCATTTACGTGGTCAAAAAGCGGAAGATATAATTTTTGCCGGTACGGAAAAACGTCGCCCCATGAGCACTGCGGAAGTAACCTTGGTGTTCGATAACAGCGACAAGCGTTTACATCCCGATTTAGCGGAAGTAGCGTTGACCAGACGTATTTATCGCAGCGGTGAAAGCGAGTTTTTTATCAATAAAAAAGCTTGTCGCCTGAAAGATATTCAGGCCTTACTGGCAGATACGGGCTTAGGGCGCGATTCCATGGCCATTATCGGGCAGAATAGGGTCGATGCTATTTTGAACAGCAAACCGGAAGACCGCCGCCTTATTTTTGAAGAAGTGGCCGGTATTTCCCGTTTTAAAATGAATAAAGATGAGTCATTGCGCCGCATGGGGCAGACAGACCGCAACATGGAGCGCGTAGCCGATTTGATGGCGAATTTGGCTGAGCAAATGGAACCGCTGCGCGAGAAGGCGGCCAAGACACAGGCTCATGCCGAATTAAGTCAAAAGAAGCGTCTCTATGACGGGGCGTTGGCGTTTCATGATTATAAAGTGGCGGATCGTTTATTTACTAAGCAGGAAAATGAAAAGATTGCACTGCAGCAGGAAGAAATCGAAATCAATACGGAACTGGCCGGTTTAGGTGCGCGCGAACAGCAGTTAAAATTAAAATCCGAAGAGCAGCAACAAGCTTTGCGGCAACAAGAAGAATTGTATGCGAAGGCTCAAAAAGAAGAGGCGCGGCTCGAAGGGGAGAAAAATGTGCTGGCCGAGCAATTGCGCAATGCGGATAAAGAACTGCAGGAGTTGCGCGATCGTATTCATGAAATAGAAGCGACTATCGCCGGTGACAAGCAAAAAGTATTGGTTCATCAGAAACTATTGGCCGACGGGGCCGGTGAATTGACGGCCAAAGAAACGGCTTTGCAGACGGCGGAACAAGCTTATGAAGCGGTTCGTCAAGAATTGCAACGCATTCAAAGTGAATTCCAAACGGCACAGAAAGCGGTGGCGGCCCGTCATGATGAACAATTACAGTTAGTCGGTCAAGTGGAAAAATACCGCGTAGAATTACAAACTCTAAACGGGGAACTTACGAAAACGGGCGAACTGGTAACAACTTTGACGGAAGAATTGCAAACGGTTGGTGCCGAAGAAGCTGAAGCGTTAGCGAAGCAGCAAGCTTTGTATAAGCAACAGGAAGATAATCGCGCTGAACGGGACCAAGAGCAGCAAACATTAGGCGAATTACGCAAACTTCGTCAACAGTTGGAACGGGATGTTCAAACCGGGCGCCGTGAAGAGCAGCGCATGGAAGGACGTCTACAACTCTTGGCACAGTGGGCTGAACAGCATGAAGGCTATGCGGATGGTACCCGTAATGCCCTGGCTGCTAAGGAGCCGTGGCAACAGGACTTGCTGGGGGCCATCGGTGACCTGTTTACGGTAAAGCCGGAGTTTGCTACGGCTCTTGATATAGCCTTAGGGGGCAGTATTAACCATGTCGTATCGCGTACATCGCGAGCGGCCGCTGATTGTATCGCCTATTTAAAACGGACTCAAGGCGGTCGCGTTACCTTTTTACCGTTAGAAACGGTGCACGGTCAGGCCATTAATACACCGGCGCTCAATGAAGCGGGCGTATTGGGGCGTGCCGTAGATTGTATTACTTTTGATGAAATTTATCGTGGCGTTTTCACCTACTTATTGGGGCGCACCCTCGTAGTGGAAACGATGGAGCAGGCTATTGCGCTACAGAAAAAATATAAGCAACAGCTTCGCTTAGTGACGCTGGGAGGCGAACAATTCCAACCGGGCGGGTCTTTAGCCGGTGGGGTGACCAAACGGCGTAAAGCCTCTGTTATGGCTCAAAAAGAAGAGATGGGCCTGTTAAATACCAAATTGCAGGTATTACAAGCAGAGTTAGTAAAAAAACAACAAGCTGCCGCTGACTATGAAAAACAATTTGACGAGTTAAGTGAACAGTTGGCAGCGAAACAAAATAGTTGGGATGAGCAACACACCTTGCTTTTGACGGCGGAATCAATTTTAAAAACAACGTGGGAACGAAAGCAGCGCAAGGAACAGGTGTTGCAAGCCAATTTGGCGGAGCAGGACCGTTTGACCGGTGAACAGGCTCGTGTTACGATGATATTGGCCCAAGCGGAAAGTGCCCTTAAGGCTTTGAATGAAACGGTTCAGGCTGATGGCGGTAATTCCGTGACGCTCGCTGAATTGGAGCGCTGTCAAAAGGCGCAGGACGAAGCCGGTCAGATTCGTCAAGATGCACGTTTGGACTATGAACAGTTAAAGCAACAACAAAGTTATGGTGAACAGCAAATTAATGATTGGCAAGCAGCTATCGAGCAAAATATAGGGCGTATGAAGCCGTTACAAAGGCAGTTGGATGATCGCGAACAGCAGGCAAATACTGAATTACCACAGAAATTAAGTGATTTGGAACAAGCTTATGAAGCGCAGGCAAAGGCGACGGCAGAATTAGCTAAGCAGCGAGACACGCTATATGAATCCCATAGTGAACAGCAGCGAACGTTAGCTGATTATTCTACGGAGCGCGAAACTTTGGACACCCGTCAAAAAAGGGTTCAACAACGTTTGGTGCAGATGGAAGGTCAGTTGGCAAAATATGAAATGAATAGCGAACAGGCTTTACAAAGAATCAGCGAACTCGGTTTTTCACGGGAAGAAGCACAAGCATTACAGCCGGCAGGGGCTGTAGCGGATTGGCGTCTCGAAGAAGGTAAATTGAGGGCTGAACTGGATGCGTTAGGCGCGGTTAACCCGGAAGCGGTAGCTGAATATGAAGCGGCGCAGACGAAACAGGCTTTTTATGAAACGCAACAATCCGATTTGGAACAGGCTAAGGCTCAGTTGGAAGCGGTTATTGCAGAGATTGATAAAGCCATGGCTTTACAGCTGGGCGAAGTCCTCGAAGTGGTGGGCGACCGTTTCCAAGCTGTGTTCAGCAAGTTATTCGGCGGCGGTACGGCGCAGATTGTACTCACCGATCCGGATAATATTTTAACCAGCGGCATTGATTTTTATATTCAACCGCCGGGGAAAAAACGCCAACAGTTAACGCTCTTATCCGGCGGGGAACGGGCACTTACGGTTATCGCCTTGCTGTTCTCCTTCCTGGATTACAGGCCGGCACCGTTCTGTGTCCTCGACGAAGTAGACGCGGCGCTGGACGAAGCCAATGTAGAACGTTTTGGCAGCTATTTACAACGACTGGGTGACGATACGCAGTTTATTGTGGTATCCCACCGCAAACGAACTATGGAGGCGGCCTTGGTATTACAAGGTGTTACCATGGTGGAACGAGGTGTTTCCCGATTGTTAACAGTAGCCTTTGATGAAATAGAGGAGGATATGGAATGAGTTTTTGGAATAAAACCAAGAAATTTCTTGGCTTCGGCGATGCCTTAGAAAATACGAAAAAGAAGTTTACCGAGGCCATTGAAACGGTAATTATCGGTTATGCTAAAATCGATGATGACTTCCTTGATGATTTGGAGGTCGCTATGATTACCGCCGATTTGGGCAGCAAGACGACGGAACTTTTGATGAAAGAAATTCGCCGCGGTGTTACAGAAGGCAAAATCAATCATACCAATGAAGTGATGAACTACATTGAAGAATACATTACGAAGTTACTGGAAGAACAGGAAGAAACTTTGGAAATGCATTCGCCGGAAGTTATTTTGGTAGTCGGTGTTAACGGTGTAGGGAAGACAACTACTATTGCCAAATTAGCTCATTATTATAAAGAAGCGGGCAAAAAAGTGGTATTGGCAGCGGCCGATACGTTCCGTGCCGCTGCGTCCGAACAGCTTACAATCTGGGCGGAACGAGCTGACGTGCCTATCGTAAAGCATCAGGAAGGAGCCGACCCGGCCGCTGTGGTATACGATGCCTTGGCATCGGCGAAAGCTCGTAATGCAGATATTGTGATTATTGATACAGCCGGTCGTCTGCACACAAAAACCAATTTGATGGAAGAATTAAAGAAAATCGGCCGCGTAGCAGACCGTCAGGTTCCGGGGGCGCCGCATCAAACGCTATTGATTTTGGACGGCACCACCGGTCAAAATGCGGTTAGTCAGGCTAAATTATTCGGTCAGGCTGTACCGATTACCGGTATTATTGTGACTAAATTAGACGGCACCGCCAAAGGGGGCGTCGTAATTTCGATTAAAGAAGAACTGGGGGTTCCCGTTCGTTGGATTGGCATCGGTGAAAAAATTGATGACTTAAAGCCATTCAATGCGAAAGAATTTGCCAATGCCTTGTTTGATAAAGGAATGAGTACGAATGAATAATCAAATGAGTCGTGCTGAGTTGGTAGCTTATGCACGGGCTGAAAATATAGCGAATCATTTCGGCGCACCATCCGAAGCAATGGATACGTTAGGCGATTTATTGGCTTACATCGGCAATGAAATGTATCGCCCGGTAACACGTTTGATGCTTCAGAATTGGAATCAGTTGAATGATCGCATCGACCATTTCACGCCGGAAGAATGGATTTTACCAACTGAGATCGCCAATAAAGAAGGGCTCGACAAAAAAGCCGTAGCTCTATTGATTGAAGTGTTGGAAGGCGTGGATACACCGATTCAGGAAGCTGACGGCAAACGTACGGAAATGAATGAATTGGAAAAACAACGCTTGCAAGAGCATATTGAACAGGTGAGAGCGGAAGAAGCGGCTATGGCTCAGGCCGAAGCAGAGCGCCTCATGCGTGAAGAAGGTAAATAATATGGCACATCCACATATTCATCGTAATTACGAAGGTAATATGACTCCTTTTAAGGTTGAAGCACCTTTTGAACCAATGGGCGATCAGCCGGCAGCGATTCAATCGTTGGTACAGGGCGTCAATAACGGCGACTGGGCGCAGGTTCTGTTGGGGGCTACCGGTACGGGTAAAACCTATACCATGGCCAAGTTAATTGAAGGTGTGCAAAAACCGACTTTGGTAATTGCTCACAATAAAACCTTGGCGGCGCAATTATGCAGCGAGTTTAAAAGCTTCTTTCCCAATAATGCGGTGGAATATTTTGTGTCTTATTATGATTTTTATCAACCGGAAGCATATATTGCGTCAACCGATACATACATTGAAAAAGATGCATCCATTAACGATGAAATCGATAAATTGCGTCACTCCGCCACCATGAGTTTGTTTGAGCGACGGGACGTGATTATTGTGGCCTCCGTAAGCTGTATTTACGGCTTAGGTGACCCGGAAGACTATAGCGACCTAGTTGTATCCTTGCGTTTGGGGCAAGAACGAAGTCGTGAGGATATTTTGAAAAAACTGGTGGATATTCAATACAGTCGCAATGATATTAATTTCACCCGTGGTACTTTCCGTGTCCATGGCGACACCATTGAAGTGTTTCCGGCAGCCAACAGTGAACGGGTAGTTCGCATTGAGTTATTCGGCGATGAAATCGACCGTTTGTCCGAAGTGGATGTATTGACCGGTGAAGTCATTGCCGATCGCAAGCATGTGGCTATTTATCCGGCTTCTCACTATGTAACGACCCGGGAAAAATTGCAACTCGCCATTGAGCGTATTGAAACAGAATTGGCGGAACAGTTGGAATTCCTAAAATCACGGGACCGTTTATTGGAAGCGCAACGCTTAGAGCAGCGAACTCGTTACGATATTGAAATGATGCAGGAAATGGGCTATTGCTCAGGCATCGAAAACTACTCCCGCCTTTTATCCAATCGTAAGCCGGGGGAAGCACCGTATACGTTAATTGATTATTTCCCGGATGACTTTTTGATTCTCATTGACGAATCCCATGTTACGATTCCGCAATTGCGAGCCATGTATAATGGTGACCGGGCTCGGAAAGAAAACTTAATCGAATATGGTTTCCGATTACCATCTGCTTTGGACAACCGTCCGTTGAAGTTTGAAGAATTTCAAGAGCGAATTAATCAGATTGTCTACGTATCGGCTACGCCGGGACCGTATGAAATGGAAGTGCAAACCAATATTGCGGAACAGATTATTCGCCCTACGGGCTTATTGGATCCGCTCATTGAAGTGCGTCCCATTAAAGGGCAGATGGATGATTTGCTAGGGGAAATTAAAATTCGTGCCGCTAAAAATGAGCGTGTCCTCGTAACGACATTGACGAAGAAAATGGCGGAAGATTTAACGGAATTCCTTAAAGAAGTGGGGATTCGCGTGCGTTACCTCCATTCCGATATTGCCACCATTGAGCGTGCCGACATTATCCGCGACCTGCGAGCCGGCGTATTTGACGTGCTGGTAGGGATTAACTTACTTCGTGAAGGCCTAGATATGCCGGAAGTTTCCTTAGTGGCCATTCTTGATGCGGATAAGGAAGGCTTTTTGCGCAGTGATACGTCGCTTATTCAGACTATCGGCCGTGCGGCGCGTAATGAAAACGGTCGCGTTATTATGTATGCGGATCGCATTACAGGTTCTATGGATAGAGCCATTACGGAAACGGAACGTCGTCGTGAAGTACAGGATTCCTATAATAAGGAACACAATATTACGCCAAAATCGATTCACAAAGAAGTTAAAGAATTGATTGAATTGACTAAATTGGAAGAAGAAGAGGCTACCAGTAAAGCCGGTAGTGCTAAGCGTGCCGGTCGTGGCAAAAACGATGGCTACGATGACGGCGCAGCGGCTGTTGCGTCCGCTAAAAAAGGTCGTACTGCCAAAGCGGGTGCTAAAGCGGGTAATAAAGGCGGTGCCAAAACGACCGGCAAGGCCAAGGGTGTACAAGCTGTGGCTGATGGCACCGGTACTTATGAAGCAACACCGGAATTAACCGTGGAAGATGTATTTAATAAGATTGAAGAAACGACTCGTCTCATGAAGGCAGCGGCTAAACAGCTTGAATTCGAAAAAGCAGCTGAACTTCGAGATGAACTTGGTATTTTAAGACAGCAATTGTCTGATTTACAGGATGTTCGTCGTAAAAAATAGGACCTTTTGGGCAAGGCATTCTGTCTTGCCTATTTGTCCGTCTAGTTGATAATCGGGAGGTTATCGTGAAAGAACAAATTATAGTAAAAGGGGCGCGTCAGCATAACCTTAAGAATATAGATGTGGCCTTGCCACGGGACAAGTTTATTGTCATTACCGGGCTCAGCGGGTCCGGCAAATCGTCGCTCGCTTTCGATACGATTTATGCGGAAGGGCAGCGACGCTATGTAGAATCCTTGTCGGCCTACGCCCGTCAATTTTTGGGCCAAATGGATAAACCGGATGTGGATTATATTGAAGGTTTGTCACCGGCCATCTCTATCGACCAGAAAACAACCAGTCGCAATCCTCGCTCTACGGTGGGGACCGTGACGGAAATATATGACTATCTTCGTTTATTGTTTGCTCGTGTGGGCCATGCCTTTTGTCCGCAGTGTGGTAAACCGATTACCCAGCAATCTATCGAGCAGATGGCCGATGACGTAATGACCTTACCGGAACGTACTAAATTGCTCATTATGGCTCCTATATTACGTGGCAAAAAAGGGGAACACAAGCAATTATTGGAACGTCTTCGCAAAGAAGGGTTTGCCCGCGTTCGCGTAGATGGTGAAATCCGTACGCTGGACGAAGATATTGAATTGGCGAAGACTAAAAAGCATGATATAGAAATCGTCATTGACCGTTTGGTAGTGAAAGAAGGCATTGAAAGTCGTCTTGCCGACTCTATGGAAACGGCTGCCAAATGGGGCGAAGGGATTGTGGTGGTGCAGGAAGTGGACGGACCGTCACACATGTACAGTCAGCATTTTGCCTGTCCCGATTGCCATATTTCATTACCGGCTATTGAGCCGCGTATGTTCTCCTTCAACAGCCCCTTCGGTGCTTGTCCGGCCTGCTTGGGTATCGGCAGCACCATGGAAGTGGACGAAGAACGGGTAATTCCCGATGGCGATGTGTCCTTTGCGGACGGCGCCGTATTGCCTTTAAGTTCCAATCCGAATGCATGGTTTATGCGTCAATTGGAAGGTTTATTGAAGGCTCCTGGCTATGATTTATCGGCTACGTATAATGAACTACCGAAGAAATTACAACAGATGGTGATGAACGGCAGTACCGATAAAGTTACCTTCGAATATGAAAATATGCGCGGTGAAGTAAAGACATTCCACACGGAGTACGAAGGCATTTTGCCTATGGTAAAACGCCGTCACAGCGAAGCCACAACAGACTCCATGCGCGAAGCTTTTGAAGAATTCATGTCCATTAAACCTTGTAAAACTTGCGGCGGTGCCCGCTTAAAACCGGAAGCTTTGGCCGTGCGCGTAGGCGATAAAAATATTAATGAAGTGACGCAACTCACTATCAGTGATGCGGTGAACTTCTTTGATACGGTGCCGCTTACGGAGCGCGAACAGTTTATCGGTAACCAGATTTTAAAAGAAATCAAAGCACGCCTCATGTTCCTCAATAATGTGGGCCTCGATTATCTCATTATGAATCGTAATGCCGGTACGTTGTCGGGTGGTGAAGCTCAGCGTATTCGCTTGGCTACGCAAATCGGTTCAGGCTTGGTAGGCGTTTTATACATCCTCGATGAACCGTCCATTGGTCTCCATCAACGCGATAATGATCGCTTAATCGAGACTTTAAAGGGCCTGCGTGACCTCGGGAATACCTTATTGGTGGTGGAACATGACGAAGACACCATGTTGGCGGCCGACTATTTGGTAGATATCGGACCGGGCGCCGGCGAGCACGGCGGTGAAATTATTGCGCAAGGGACGGCTCAGGAAGTGATGGCTAATGAGAATTCCATTACGGGGCAATATTTGAGCGGTCGTAAATTTATACCGTTGCCGGAAACCAGACGCAAGTCCAACGGCAATGTGTTGGAAATTCGCGGTGCCTCGGAAAATAACTTAAAGAATATTAATGTAAAATTCCCACTGGGCGTTTTCACCGTCGTAACCGGTGTGAGCGGCTCCGGTAAATCCACCTTAATCAACGAGATTTTGTATAAGGGCATGGCTAATCATCTTTATCGTTCTTATCATAAGGTAGGGGCCCATAAAGAGATTCGCGGCACTGAAAATATCGACAAAATCATCAACATCGACCAAAGTCCGATCGGGCGCACACCGCGTTCCAATCCGGCTACCTATACGGGTGTATTCGATTCGATTCGTGAATTGTACAGCCAGACGCCGGAGGCAAAAATGCGCGGCTACAAACAAGGGCGTTTCAGCTTTAACGTCCGTGGCGGTCGCTGTGAAGCTTGCCGTGGTGACGGTATTATCAAAATTGAAATGCATTTCCTGCCCGATGTGTACGTGCCTTGTGAAGTCTGCAAAGGGGATCGTTATAATCGGGAAACGTTGGAAGTTAAATATAAGGGTAAATCCATTGCCGATGTACTTGATATGGTAGTGGATGATGCGGTGGAATTTTTCAAATCCATTCCGAAAATCCATCGCAAGCTTGAAACTTTACAACAGGTAGGTTTAGGTTATATTCGTTTGGGCCAGCCGGCCACAACCTTGTCCGGCGGTGAAGCGCAGCGTGTAAAACTGGCTACCGAATTGGCTCGTCGCAGTACGGGTAAGACTTTATATATCCTGGATGAACCGACAACGGGCTTGCATGCGGAAGATATACGCAAACTCCTGGATGTTTTACAAAAACTTGTCGATGCAGGCGATACGGTGGTTGTTATCGAGCATAATCTGGACGTCATTAAAACGGCGGACCATATTATCGATTTAGGCCCTGAAGGGGGCGTTCGGGGTGGTACCATCGTCGGTACCGGTACGCCGGAACAAATTGCCAAAATGGAAGACAGTTATACCGGCAAATTCTTAGGGCCGGTGTTGGCAAAAACAAAACGATTTATGGATGAAGCCAAGAAAGCAGGTAAGTAATGGTAACGGAAGAAGTATTGGAGAAAATCAGCCATTTGCCGACCACGCCGGGTGTCTATTTATGGCGGGACCAATATAAACGTATCATTTATGTGGGGAAAGCCATAAATCTGCGCAATCGCGTCCGTTCCTATGTGCGCAATGACATCAATCGGGCACCTAAGGTAACGGCCATGATGCGGCGCGCCGTTGACGTGGAAGTCATTCAGACCAAGACGGAAATGGAAGCGTTAATTTTGGAAAATACGCTCATTAAGGAACATCATCCGAAGTATAATATTATGCTTCGCGATGATAAGACCTATCCCTATGTGAAGGTGACAGTGCAGGAAGAATATCCGCGGGTGCTTATGGTGCGCCGCATGGTACGCGACGGAGCCAAGTATTTTGGACCGTTTACGGATGTGACGGCCGTACATCAGACTTTAAAATTGTTCCGCCGTCATTTCCCTTTGCGCACTTGTTCAAATATGAATGTACCGCGGCCATGCTTGCAGTATCATTTGGGTTATTGTGAGGCTCCTTGCCAAGGCTTAGTATCACCGGAAAAATACCGCTCCTATATCGATCAAATCGTACAGGTATTGGAGGGTAAACCGATTCCTCTTTTAGGGGAATTGAAGCAACAAATGGAAGCGGCAGCGGAAGAACTTGATTTTGAAAAAGCGGCTCAACTGCGCGATCAATTGCAGGCCTTGGAAAAGCTTCGTGAAAAACAGCGCATGGTAACTCAACGCGGTGATATTGACGTAGTCGGTATCGCCATGGAAGGTCTCATGGCCTGTGTGCAGGTCTTTTTCATCCGTTCCGGCCGTATGTTGGGGCGTGAAAACTTTTTCATTAAAAATGAAGGTGATGACGCCGCTACGGTTATGACGGAATTTATAAAACAATACTATGGCGGCACCACCTTTGTGCCGAAAGAAGTATTGTTGCCTTATGAAACGGAAGAACGGGAACTCTTTGTACAGTGGTTTACCGAAATGAAGGGCCAAAATGTTGAGGTTTCCGTGCCGCAACGCGGTTATAAGCATGATTTAATTAAAATGGCGGCTGAAAACGCTCAAAACTTCCTGGAAGAGCGTCGTCGTCAATGGCAGTATGACCTCGATAAGAGCGGCGGTGCCGTTAAGAAATTGGCGGAAGTCCTCGATTTGCCACGCCTCCCGGAACGTATGGAATGCTTTGATATATCTCATACACAGGGCAGTGAAACAGTGGCGTCCATGGTTGTTTTTGAAGACGGTAAACCGGCTAAAAAAGAATATCGTCGTTTCAAATTAAAAACGGTTCAGGGAAAACCGGATGATTTTAAATCCATGGCGGAAATTATGGAACGCCGTTACGGCAATGAAACGGATTGGCCCATGCCGGATTTAATTATCATCGATGGCGGTAAGGGACAGCTCAATGCAGCCTTGCCTTTAATCAGAGCCGTCGGTGTGACGGATGTGCCGGTTATTTCGCTGGCTAAACGAATTGAAGAAGTTTTTGTGGAAGGTCAGTCGGAAAGTATCATATTGTCCCATCATTCGCCGGAATTGCAGTTATTGCAACAAATTCGTGACGAAGCTCATCGCTTCGCCATTACGTATCATCGTAAATTACGCGGTAAGCGCAATTTGGAGTCGATTCTGGACCATATTGAAGGTATCGGCCCAAAACGGCGTAAAGCATTGTGGCAGGCTTTCGGTAATTTAGAAGGTATTAAGGCCGCTACGGAAGAAGAATTGGCAGCCGTGCCGGGAATGAATCAAAAAACGGCGGCTGAAGTGTATCGATTTTTCCGTTTGTCTAAAGATGAAAAGCGTGCTACCATTGAAGGAGATCGCTAAGGAGTTGTAGCGGATTTATTAATTTTATGTAGTGTAATGGTTAACACCATTCGGTAGGAGGGTATTATTTTGCAGGGGAAATTATCTTTAAGTTCCGCCATTGTTATTGGCTCAATGTTGTTCGGTATGTTCTTCGGCGCAGGGAATTTGATTTTCCCGGTTCATATGGGGCAGGAAGCGGGGGCCGACATGTGGCCGGCTACGGTAGGTTTTCTGATTACGGCCATTGGCTTGCCGTTCTTAGGTGTTGTTGCTATCGGTATTTCGCGGAGTAACGGTTTATTTGATTTGGCATCTCGCGTACATCCGACCTATGCGAAATTATTTACGATTCTTTTATATTTAACCATAGGTCCGGCTTTTGCTTTACCGCGTACGGCCACGGTTTCTTACCAAATCGGTTTGGCACCGTATATCGGTGATGATATGCAGACGGTAGCCTTGGCGGCCTTTACCTTTGTGTTCTTCGTCTTGGGCCTGTTTTTCTCCATGAACCCGGGTAAGTTAATGACCTACATCGGTAAAATTTTAAATCCGTTGTTCTTAATCTTCTTGGCTATTCTCTTGGTAGTGGCCTTGATTAATCCAATGGGCTCCGTGGCGACGGCACCGGTGAGCGGTGATTATTTGACCATGCCGTTCTTCAAAGGCTTTACGGAAGGTTATAACACCATGGATGCGTTGGCAGCCTTAGCCTTCGGTATTATCGTTGTTCGTGCTTTGCAGAGTGTAGGCGTTACGGAACCGAAAGATATTGCCGCCGGTATGGTTAAAGCCGGTATTGTGGCCGTCGTATTGATGGTTATTATCTATGCATTCTTAGCTTACGTGGGCGCATCCAGTCTTGGCGTTTTCGCTTTATCCGCTAATGGCGGTATTGCGTTGGCACAAATTGCCCATTATTATTTCGGACCAATCGGTGCCGTATTACTGGCGATTACCGTTACCTTGGCTTGTTTGAAAACGGCGGTGGGACTTATTTGTTCCTGTTCGGAAACATTTGTCGATTTGTTCCCGAATTCCATCAGCTATAAAAAATATGCCTATGCATTTGCGATTATTTCCTTCTTAATCGGGAATGTAGGGTTAACTCAGATTATATCGCTGGCGATTCCTATTTTGATGCTATTGTATCCGTTGACGATTACCATTATTTTGTTAACATTCTTGGCACCGCTTTTCAACGGTCGCCAGGCTGTATATTTTATCACTACAGTATTTGCCTTGATTGCGGCTATAGGCGATGCGCTCAATACTTTGCCTGCATTTTTAAGTGAAGCGGCTTGGGTACAGCAAACTGTAGGCTTATATAAGCTGTTGCCGTTCTTTGATTTAGGCATGGGCTGGGTAGTGCCGTCTGCTATCGGCTTTGTATTGGGACTTATTTATATAGCAGTTGTAAAAACTAAGTGAGGTTAGGGTAATGAATATTTGCGTGACCGGCGGAGCCGGTTTTATCGGTTCCCATCTTGTAGATGCTCTCATTAATGAAGGGCACAAGGTAATGGTTATAGATAATTTAAGTACCGGTTGTCGAGACTTTGTAAATCCTAAGGCTGACTTTGTGGAAATGGATATTCGCGATAAAGAACTTACAGCTAAATTGGCTGAGTTTAAACCGGATTATGTATTTCATGAAGCCGCTCAGACAATGGTGCCTGAGTCTATGAAAGATCCCGCATTTGATTGTGATGTCAATTTATTGGGGCTTATCAATGTGCTTAATGCTTGCCGCAGCGTAGGCGTTAAAAAAATCATCATGCCTTCGTCAGCCGCCGTATATGGCGATCTCGATACATTGCCGCTTACGGAAACGATGACGGGGCAGCCATCCTCGTTTTACGGGCTTACCAAATTGACGACGGAAAGTTATCTGCGCATTTATCATGAAGCTTTCGGCTTACCTTACATCTGTTTTCGCTATGCCAATGTGTACGGTCCGCGGCAGGGCAATGGTGGTGAAGGCGGCGTAATCAGTATTTTTTGTGAACGTTTACAGGCTCATAAAGATATAAGTATATTCGGTGACGGTGAACAAACCCGCGATTTCGTCTATGTAGACGATGTAGTGGCAGCTAATATGGCGGCTTTGAACAAACCGGATCTTATCGGTGTTATCAATGTAAGTACCGAGATAGGTACTTCGCTGAATGAATTGGTGGCACAATTTAAAAAAATTGTGGACCATGAGTTTAACGTGCACTACGAAGAGGCACGGCAAGGGGATATCAAACACTCGTTATTAAGTACAAAAAAAATGATAAATGATTTAGGTTTATCAGCTAGTATTGAATTAGATAAAGGCTTGACAACGACCTATGAATACTTTCATAATAAAAAGTAATTATTAATGAGTGATTTACTGTAGTCGAATAAATAGAGATTATGGTACAATGGGAAGAGAAGTAGTTGTTCTTGTGAGGAGATTGACATGGAAACAAAAAAACAAGAAGAGAAAAAGATTCAGTATATAATTTGTCGTGTGTGCGGCTATATCGAAACGGCCGATAATGCAGATAAACCATGCCCGGCTTGCGGCTTTCCTAAAACCGTTTGGGCTGAATACACACCACGCAAATTGAATCCAACCCGTAAACGTTTATTGGATTTACATTTACATCCGATTGCAGTTCATTTTCCGATTGCCGGTTCCGCTTTAACTGTGGGATTGCCTATTTTAGGTTTACTCGTGCCTTACAGCTTGGGCTATCGTTTATTCGATTTCGCCATGATGGTTTGCCTCGTAATGCCTTTATTGGTATTAATCGGTGGTATTTCCGGTTATATCGGTGGTAAACTTCGTTATAAAACAACGACAGCACCTGTTTTAAAATTCAAAATCTACTTATCCATAGTGTATTTCGCCCTGACGCTGATACAGGCCTATGTGGCATATTCGTATAATGTCACCGCCGGCAATGCACTGGTTATTGCCGTTATAGGTGCTTTAGCATCGCTTTGTGCCGCTATTTTGGGCAAAAAAGGTTCTCACTTGTTTGCCGGTTTATTCGGACCATACGTACAAGGCTAAACTTAATCATATGCATTGCAAAATGCATTAAATATCGTTGGAGTGTCTTGTTTTCGTGTTGTTAAATGCGAGGCAAGACACTTTTTTATCCACTAAGGAGCAAATATGCAAATCAATCGGGCTGTATTACAAATTCTTGATTTTTCATCTTCCTTAGCAGTCTATTCGGAAAATGAACTGAATATGGGCGAGGAAGCTTTACAGGACTATGTTAGTGCCCACGTAACTAAGGGGATTAAAGATCCGGGGCTTAGAACGGGCTATTTAAATGAGACAAGTAAATTAGGTCAAATGTTGGTGCAATATCGCGACGGTCTTACCGATATTACTACCTTAGGCAAGGAATTGGGCGAAACGATGTTCAATTATATGAAACAGGCGACGGATCCGGTTATTATTGATACGATTATCTGTGAAGCGGCTGAAAATCATCGCTATTTATGCATTCTCCTATGTCAGGCTCATGATGCTTATACGCACCAACTTTTCAATGAAGAAGACGGCACTTTGACTACGGAATTGATTCCGAATCGAGCGGTGTTACCGAGTCCGACCCAAAAGCTTCGCTCATTTTGTGCGATTGATTTAGAGGATTTTTCGGTGCGTCTGTTTGAACCAAAAGGTGAATATGACGGTGAAGCCGTTTATATTTTAGGGGATAAAGTTTTGCAAATCGGTACGAATCCGTCATCCCGTGATACGGTGGCCAAAGTGAGACGCATCGTAGATAAGGTAGCAAAAGCCCATGAGGGGGATGGTGTGGAAGAGCTGGTTAAGGTTCGCTCCATGATTTCCAAAAATGCGGAAGTATCCGATACGTTGAATCCGGAAACTATTGTAGATACGGTATTTGCCAATCAGCCGCAACAAAAAGAAGCAGCGAAAAAAGCGTTGGCAGAGCAAGATATGTTACGACCTTTGCCGGTAAATCGGGAATTTGCCGCCAAGGTAGGAGAAAAGCATAAAATTAAAACTGATACGGGAATTGAGATTAGTTTTCCCGTTGAATATATGCAAAACAGTGAATTCATTGAAATTGTGACGAATCCTGACGGAACTTTGCGTATAGAACTGAAAAACATTAATAAAATATTGAACAAGTAATAATAAGCAAAAAATTGAATAAATAATTATAATTCATAATTATATTTGATAAATAATGCGAAAAATTTCATAAATATTCAGCTGTTTTTCAGCTGTTTTGTAGTAA
Organism: Veillonella sp.; assembly: GCF_015058545.1. Taxonomy (GTDB): domain Bacteria; phylum Bacillota; class Negativicutes; order Veillonellales; family Veillonellaceae; genus Veillonella_A. The sequence goes on along the minus strand of NZ_SVCB01000134.1, from coordinate 818 downwards.
TATTTTATATGAAACTGTAGTAAAATAAAAAAGGAACGATGATCGTGAGTAAGAAAGAGCATAAAAAAACAAATGCTATGCGCATGCTGGACACGCATAAAATCGGTTATGAAGTATTGGCCTATGAATGGGAAGAAGGGCGCGGTGCAGGCGTTCATGTAGCAGAAGAACTGCATTTACCGGAAGCACAGGTTTTCAAAACATTGGTGGGGAAAGGCAATGTAACGGGGCCGGTTGTGTTTTGTATTCCCGTTGCTGCTGAGTTGGATTTAAAACAGGCGGCACGAGTGAGTGGCAATAAATCAGTTGAGCTTATTGCGGTGAAGGATTTATTGGGGCTTACCGGTTATTTGCGGGGCGGTTGTTCGCCGGTGGGAATGAAGAAATTGTTTCCCACCTATTTTGATGCGACCATGGCAACGTTTGATCAGATTTATGTAAGTGCCGGTTTGCGTGGCATGCAGATTAAAGTTAATCCAAAGGACTTACAGACAGTAGTAAATGCTCATTTCGAACCGTTAACGATGAACTGATTGCAGTTATTCTAGAACAAGGAGCTTATATGGGTAAAAAGTATTATGCCGTAAGAGAGGGGAGAGTGCGGGGAATTTATGATTCTTGGGCGGCTTGTGAACGCCAGGTAAAGGGCTATGGTGGTGCCATTTACAAATCTTTTATGTCAAAACAGGAAGCGGAAGCTTTTATGGAGGAAGATATTGCGCCTATTAAAGGCATGTCCATGGAAGAATATTTAGCTACCGCCAAGGCCAGTCAGCGCCGTACGCCGCGTCGTCGTAGAGTCACCGGTACGGGCGTTG
>NZ_SVCB01000133.1 GCF_015058545.1 Veillonella sp. | reverse complement strand
TGGTGTAATGCACTACCACGCAAAATTCTGAACTACCGGACACCACAAGAAGTCTTCATTGAAGAAGTTAATAAGTTACTGGGTTTTTAAAAGTGTTCAATTTCATATTGCAATTTACTTGTAAAATTTGATTATAAATATTGCACAATATATTACATATGAGATATAATAGAAAAGGTAAAATAAAGGGGTCATGAAGAAGAAATTGAGAATTGTTTTAAGAAACATGCATTGCTTTTCACTATAAATGCATAATTATAAAGATAGGTATAGGGTTGCGCAGCGGTACGCTGTTTAAGTGAATAACAGTATAAATATGTATATGTAAATGGACACAATAGTAATTAGGGATTATATTTTAGGGTTTTAGATGAGTATACATATACGGGTATAAGTTATTTACAGTTTTTTTATTTGTGTGGTGGTTATCCGAAGTACGTTAGAAGTTGGACTAGAAAGTTGAGTATTGATGTGATGAAGCGTACGAGATTAAAGGTAGTAACCAGCCTAATCGGAATTATAATGATTCTGGTTGGAGGGCTTTTTGGGATAATTGTAAATCAAGAGGGAAGTACGCTGAGGGAACGGTTTGATGCGGCTTATCATGCATATATGCCGTTGTCAGGGACAAAACCTTTATATATAAGGCAATTGGTAGGGCCTGATATGGGGACTAAACGGACTATTTTATGGGAGACTACGGAATTCGAACTGAATTCGGTGGTGGTGTATAAGTTAAAAGGCGAAGATAACAGCACGATTAAAGTCGTGCCGGCTACGGCGGATGTGATTAAAGAAGATAAAACCGTGCGCCTCTATGTGTATAGTGTTGAAATCGCTGATTTAGAGCCTAATCAAGAATATGTATTCCAAGTTGGCAAGAAAGATCATACGGATGGTGTGTGGCATTCGTTTAGTACCAAAAAAATAGATACTATGACGGCCGTTGATGTGCAAAGTCCTTCTTCTTGGGTCGTCCCGCAATCAGGTGGTTCTGTGCAAATCGTGGGCGTTAAGAAATATAACAACCACTTTTGCTTACATGGGAGTGGCCATGAGTGTCCCGATATGCATCCGAATACGCTGATTTGCTACGATCTTTAATTACAGACTTTAAGTGTAATGCTTAGAGTCTGTATATTGTTTTTAAGCATTTAAATATAATGTTTGTGCTCAAATTTTGTAAAAATAAAATAATATTTCATATAATGCTTGACTTGAAGTTAACTTCAAACTATATAATAAAAACATAAGATATAGAGATTATTCGATGAGTTGTGGATTGTAAATATTCGTTTGAATGCATAGAGTTAACAAAAAAGAGGAGTTAAGCAAATATGGAGGAAAAAAAGCAGCGGGGTTGGCTCACGTGGGTGAGTGCAACGGTGGCGCTGGTAGTTGTGTTGGGCGTCATCATAAGTTCAACGGCTTGGGGCGCCGGTATATTGCGCCAAGGGCGTACCTTATATTATGAATTGATGCCGCAGGCAGGCACTGAGGCGATGTATGTACGGCAGTTAATTACGCCGGATATGACGACGTCCCGCATTATCATGTGGGAAACTCATGCTCCGGAATCGGATCCGGTTGTATTGTATAAGCTGGCGGGGGCATCGGACAATACGATTGAAACGATACCGGCTACAATGGAGCGATTTGAAGAAGATAAAACGGTTCGCTATATTTATCGGGCGGAACTTACCGGTTTGACGCCAAATTCAACCTATGAATATCAGGTAGGTAAGAATGTAGTAACTAAGGGTTGGCATACGCTGCACACCATGGATGCTGAGAAGTTTGCATCCTTAATATTTCCGGATTCACAGTCCGCGGATTATCGCGGTTGGCAAGATTTGGTAGCTACGGCATATAAGGAAAATCCGGAAGCGTCTTTCTTTGTAAACATGGGTGACCTTGTGGATAATGGCGAGTCGGCTTATCAGTGGGATTCTTGGTTTCGTTCGGTAGAGCCGATGATTGCCAATATTCCGTTCGTCGGTGTGAGCGGCAATCACGAATACTATTCCTTAGATTGGCAAATAAAAGAGCCCACGGCGTACGATCATTTTTTTAAATTTGATGGTCCCGATGCAGAGCCTTATAGCGAGGGAGCCGGTGATTCTTCGCGACGCGCCTATTATTCCTATGATTATGGTGATGTGCATTTCGTGGTGCTCAATACGCAATTTAATGAAATGAATGAAAGCTACCGCGATGAAGTTCGGGCTGAGCAAATGGCATGGCTTGAAAAAGACTTGGCGGCTACTACTAAGAAGTGGAAAGTAGTGCTTATGCATCGCGATACCTTCAGTTATCCGAATACCAAGGTGTCGAGAATGACGGCCGGCTTCAGCGATATGGGTGAACTATTCATGCTGGTTTTTGAAAAATATGATGTGGACATGGTATTGTCGGCCCATTATCATATGTATCGCCGTCGCGGCCATGTGGAAAACTTCCAACGCAGTGAAAAAGGGCCTTACTATATCATTACCGGTGTAGCGGGTGATGTGAAATACGCTGAGATTTGGAAGGAACATCCGTTGGATGAGTATGTGTCACCTTATCTTGACGGGGATAACTATTTAGTACTGCGCAAAGATAACAACAGCTTGACCGTTGAGGCCTATTTGGCGGATGGTACGAAATTCGATTCGATTACCTTAAGTAAATAAAATAGCAGTATAAATCAAAAGAGGATGTAACGCATATGCGTTACATCCTCTGCTTTTTTGGAGCTAAGAATTAGCTGATTTAATCCTTCAACGCTTCGCCCAAGCAATCGGCTACATACCATAATTCTTCTTTCGTATGGTCCGCGGTTACTGTCAAGCGTAGGCGACTTTCGCCGGGCGCCACGGTTGGTGGGCGAATGGCCGTTAAGATAATGCCTTTTTCAAATAACTTGTCCTGAACTTTCAAGGCTTTTTCATCAGACCCTACAATGATAGGGAAGATTGGAATTGCATTGTGAGCCACCGGAATATTGTGACGTTCTAAATATTTAGACATATCATGCACATTGGCGCGCAACTGCGCAATGTGATACGGTTCTTTTTCCAAAAGTGCTAAAGCGGCTTTGGCAGCGCCTACGGCGGCCGGCACTAAAGCGGTGGAGAAGATAAAGCTGCGGGCGTGATTAATCAAGGTATTGATGATGACCTCGTTGGCACATACGTAACCGCCTTCACTGCCGAGGGCTTTACTGAGCGTGCCCAGTTGAATATCTACGTCATCGCTTAAGCCAAAGTGATGAGCAACCCCTTTGCCTTCGCCGATAATGCCGGTCGCATGGGCATCGTCTACCATAACCAAGGCACCGTGCTCTTTGGCGAGATTTACTATGGTCGGCAACTGGCAAATATCACCATCCATGCTGAAAACGCCATCGGTAACAATGAGTCGTTTGCCCGTTGACGGCAAGTTTGCAAGCAGTTCGTCTAAGTGTTTCATGTCGCTGTGACGATATACGTGCACGTTGGCGCCGCTGAGACGGCAACCATCGATGATGCTGGCGTGATTTAATTCATCGCTGAGGATGTGATCGCCCGGTTTCATGAGACCGGAAATGGTGCCCACATTGGCCATGTAACCTGTGTTGAAAACCAATGCTTTGGTGGTGCCTTTGAAGAAGGCTAAATCTTCTTCCAGTTCCGTAATCATTGGATTGGTGCCGGACGTGAGGCGGGCACCGCCGGAACCGGTACCGTAAGTTTCGATGGCTTTTTGAGCCGCTGCAACGACATCCGTATTATGGGTAAAGCCCAAATAATTGTTGGAGGCCATCATTAAATACTTTTTGCCGTCCAATTCGATATGCGTACTATCGATAGGCGTATAGGCGACACATTGACGAAAACGATGTTCTTCTTTGAGCACTTCCAGCTCTTGATTCATTTGTTCCCAGATAGCTTTTCTAAACATAGTAACTCCCCGCTTATAATTAACAATCGACGATAAAAAACGTTTTTAATTATAATAATCTCTCTGAAATTTCCTACCTTCATTATAACAAAATTTGCTAAATCGTTTCAATTGTTACCAAAACGGTAGTTTCTTCCAAGTAATGGCGCAAGGAGTCGAGGTCGGTGTCGGGTTTTACAAAAAAGATGCGACCGCCGCGCTGGTCACCTAATTCTTTGACCGGCGTTAAGCGGTGATAGGTGTGTCCGTAACTTACATACCCCACGGCGTAGTCCGGATCGTCGGATACACAGAATTCACCGAGAATGTCTTCATAACCTAATACTTTAGAGGCTAGAACCAACGCTTCTTCAAAGTGAACACCGGTGTGACCTTCTTTTTCAAAATGGGCGATAGCTTTAGCCGGTTCGGCAAAGGCCATGCGGCTGACACGGACACCGCGCAGGCCTAAATCATCCAGTCGTTCGCCGGTTTCGGCGTTGCAGATTAAGGCACCGCGCATGTTTTCCGGTTGACTGCGGAGGGTATGGAGCGCTTTTTGAATAGCTTCGCGATGAATGCCGGAGGTTTCGAGGAGACGGTATGCTTCCTCGAGACCTTCCGCTACGGAGTCGGCTTTGGTGATGGCTACGTCTAAAGCCGGCTTATATTGAATGGCGTCATCTTCAATGGCATCGATGGTGATGCGGATAAAATCGGCACAGCCTTTACTGTGGGTTAACGCTCTGGTCACGAGTTCAGAGGCTGTTTGCGCTAACTCTTCTTTACTTAAAATTCGTTCGGCACCGGAAATATGATGCCCCCCGTTTTCATGGGCACCACCTTTGGCCGAGCGCATACGAATACTATAAAGCATTAGCTTTGTCACCTCCGGAGAGTGCCGGAACAGAGCGACGAACGCGGGACAACACTTTAACTAAGAGCGGTGAGAAGATGGCGGTGAAAATATAGCCCGGTACGGCCATAAGAATCATAGCCATAGCTAATTTGCCGAAGAAGAGGCCCAAGGTGAGGCGCGCAATAATAGAAGCAATCGGACCGGCAATTACCTGGGACCAGACGGTTCGGTGACCTAAATAGAGAACGGCCCCGGCAATAACGCGGAATTGCATCTGAATCGCTACATTTAATAAGTTATGGGTGCCCAACATGAGGGAAATGGCACTGGCTAAGCAACCGGCAATGATATAGCGTTTAAAGCCGAACACACAGCAGATGGCAACGGCGAGTGGTGCGGATAGCTGGAATTCTATACCGGGAATCACATTCGGTAATTTAATAGCGCCGGTAATCCCAATCATGGCGGCCAAGATGGCGATTTCGCAAATGAAACGAATGTTAGAATTTTTCATACGTAAACCCCTTTTCTAAAAATAATACCCCTAATACCTATTGTTAACCCTTATGTAAACCTATGGTGGATAAAATGATTAACATTTGAGAATATTATACCCCAGTCCACGTATACTGTAAATGAGAATTTTAAGAAATTTTTACATAATTTTTTTCAGAAAAATCATAGAAAAAATGTAGGAAAATGAAGTCATATCGGGGTTTGTGCTAAAAATCATACATAGTTCTACCGGGGTGAATTTTATCAACTAGCTGATAAAATCGGTTCCTGACGATTGTGGCGTAAAATTAGCAATTGACCTATCTCTAAAAGTCATATTAATTTACAAAAAGTAATATGACATGAGCCCCTTTAATCTCTGTTGCAGATTTGGTATAATAAAATAGTATAAAAGGTCCGTTGAAGGGGACCGTTCACAGTCAAGGAGGACGATATTGTGGAATTAGTACAAAACTTAAAAGCAAAAGTAAAACCATTAGGCAAGAAAATTGTATTACCTGAATACAAAGATGCTCGTGTATTAGAAGCTACTGAATTAATTCTTAAAGAAGGTTTTGCAACCCCTGTATTGGTTGGTAACCCTGAAGAAGTTAAAGCTTTGGCTCAAAAAGAAGGCTTCAACGTTGAAGGTGCTGAAATCATCAACCCTGAAACTTATGATCGTTTACCTGAAATGATTGACATTTTCGTAGAAAAACGCGCTAAAAAAGGTATGACTCCTGAAAAAGCAAAAGCAACTATGCTTGGCGATTGCTTGTTCTTCGGCGCTATGTTGGTACACCTCGGTGTAGTTGACGGCATGGTAGCCGGTTCTGCCAGCCCTACGGCTAATGTATTGCGTGCCGCTTTACAGGTTGTAGGTACTAAACCTGGTCTTAAAACCGTATCCAGCTCCATGTTTGTTTTCTCTGACAAAAAACAATATGGTGACGACGGTATGCTCATATTCTCCGATTGCGGCGTTATTCCTAACCCAACTTCCGAACAGTTGGCTGACATTGCGGAATCTTCCGTAGAAAAAGCTCGCAAAGTTGGTAACATGACTAACCCTCGCGTATCCTTCTTATCTTTCTCCACTAAAGGTTCTGCGTCCTCTCCTGAAGTAGATAAAGTAGTTGCAGCAGTTGAAATGTTGAAAGAACGCAATGTAGATTTCGACTTCGACGGCGAATTACAGCTTGATGCTTCCATCGAACCATCTGTTGCTGAACGCAAAGCTCCAGGCAGCAAAGTTGCCGGTAAAGCTAACATCTTGATTTTCCCTGACCTTCAGGCAGCTAACATCGGTTACAAATTGGTACAACGTTTTGCCGGCGCTACCGCTCTTGGACCATTGATTCAAGGTTTGGCAGCTCCGATTCATGACTTGTCCCGCGGTTGCTTCGCTACCGACATTGTAGATGTTGTAGCTATTGCAGCAGCTGAAAGTGTTGAATAAGAATTTCATATAGCGAATGAATAATAAACTCCGTTATTGTAGTAGTTTTTTGAAAAACTCTGACGATAACGGAGTTTTTTAGCTTGTGTTTTATGGTATAATAGAAGTTGTCAATAATAATATTATCAATAAGATGTTAGCAATAATATTATCAATACGATGTTTCGGAGCTCCTATTTGAGGCTGTGAAATATTACTTTACATAATCTATGACTCTTAAGTAGAGGTGATACTATGAAACTATATTATTTAGAACACAGCGGTTTTATGCTTGATGCCGGTGATACCTGCTATGTCTTTGATTATTGGAAAGATGAAGCGCAGGTTGTGAAAAAAGCGCAAGAGGCCGGTAAAGTGTTGTGGTTCTTCGTGACCCATTGGCATGGTGACCATTATTCACCGGCTATTTTGGATTTTAACAGTCCTACAACGCGTTACATCGTGCATACCGATGTGCCACATAAAGATATGCCGAAAGAACGCACTACGGTTATGGCCGTAGGGGATACGACGTACGTTGAAGATCTTAAGGTTACCATGTACGGCTCCACCGATGAAGGCGGCTCCTTCTTAATCGATACCGGTGATGCTACGATTTTCCATGCCGGCGATTTGAACTGGTGGCATTGGCTTGGTGACACGCCGGAAAATATCGACTTTGCTCGCGATTTTGCGGCCAAGGAATTTAAGCGCATTGCCGGCATCACGCCGGATCTTGCCATGTTCCCGGTTGATGATCGCTTGGAAGAAGCCCGTGAATGGGGCGCTTTTGAGTTTTTACATGCCGTAGGCCGTTTGCCAAAATTATTTGTACCGATGCATCGTCACGGTCCTGTTTGGGAGCCTTCGTTATACTTTAAATCCTTGTATGAACATATGCCGGTTTGGAGTCCGAAACATACGGGCGACAGCGTTGAATTAGAAGAGTATGGTATTGAATAATTCAATTGATGTGAGAGCATATGGTATTAATCGGCTCAGCTGAATTAACTGAGTTGGTATTGAATAGTTCGATTGAATTTGGTGAGTATAGTATTGAATAGTTCGAAAGGATTGAGTATGAAACAACGAACGGATTGGCCGATTGCCACCGGCTTATTGTTTTGTATGATGATTATATTTTTAGGCGTCTATCCGTTTCGCCAAGAGCCCTTATTCGGCTTTTTGACACATGTAAGCGGCGCCGCCATGATTGGCGGTCTGGCCGACTGGTATGCGGTGACGGCATTATTTAAAAAGCCCTTAGGCATTTCCTATAAAACGGCCCTCATACCGCGCAGTAAGGCTCGCTTGGTAGAAACGGCCCGCTATATGATGGTAGAAGAACTCCTCAGAGTGCAGCCGGTATATACGATTATTAAAAAAGAACAGTTGCCGAAGCGCATTCTTATGTACTTTTTGAGTGATGACGGGCGTAAGCAATTGAATCAATTTATCGAAGAAGTCGGCTCACAGTTAGGCAATCGCTTTGACGGGGCGCCCCTTCGCAAGGAAGTGACGGGCGCTATTAAGCAGGGCGTAGAACACTGGGAAGTGGCACCGCTCCTCATTCGTTTTGGTCATCTTTTGATGAAATATGAAACGGCGGAGACGTTGTGGCTCTACCTTAATCGCATGGCGCAACGCCTTGTTGGTTCTGAAGGGATACAGCCGTATATTACGGGCATCGTGGCAGCGATGATGAGCCGTTATGCGGAAAACTCCTTTTGGCGAGAGCTGGCGTTGGCCCTCGGCAGTGACAGTTTTTCACCGGAACGGGTGGCTGAATTAATTCAGCGTAAAGCAACGGAGTTTTTACGCTCTCAAGAATCGATTTACTCCCCTATGGGGCAGTATGTGTACAACAAAGTGCTTTGGCTTTTGTCTGAGTTGGAGCGCAATAAAGAGTGGCGTGCGTACATAGAAAACAAAAAGAATACCTGGCTTATGGATGCTTTGGAAGATGTCGATATGGCCGGTGATACTAAAGCTTGGCAGGGGATTTTCAAACGGGCGCAAGAAGAAGCGGAATCCTATGCACGCAGTTTGTTGCAGGATAAGGCAAAAATGCAGAGCTTGGAACGTTTACTTTTGTATCAACTGGTTCCGTTGCTTCGCAAATTACGCCCCTTCGTAGATACTTCGGTGGTGCGGGAATTAAATTCCTATTCGCCGGAACGCTTGTCCGATTTAATCAAAGGTAAGTTATATCATGATTTGCAGATGATTCGTATTAACGGCTCCTTGGTAGGTGCCGTGTTGGGCGGTCTCTTCTATGTGGCGGCGCAACTCGTGCAAGGAGGTGTTAGCTTATGATTGGTGGTGTACCGTATCGCGTATGGGCTAATCGCATATTAGCTGGCTCCGCCGTTTTATACGCTCTGGTTTTTGTGGGGCAGTTCTACATTACCGCAACTTGGTATGATGCCTTATATTGGCTCGTCCAATCGGCTCTTATCGGCTCCGTGGCGGACTGGTTTGCCGTGACGGCGTTGTTCCGTAAACCGCTGGGCTTCCCGTATCATACGGCGCTCATTCCGCGCAATAAAGAACGCATGATTTCCGGTTTGGTTAATCTCATTGAAACGCGTCTGTTGACGTTGGAACAGTGTCAGCGAGCCTTGAAGACGGTGAAATTCGTTCCCTATATTGACGGTTATATCAAGAGTGATAAGGGCCGCCAGTACATTCGTAAGGCCTTGCGCAGTTTGCTCCATGTAGTATGGCATAGTCGCAGTGAAAAGGAATGGGCTGCTTGGGGGGCTGAGAAGCTTCGTTATTTCTTGCATCGCCAGTCGATTACGGGACCTTTGCAGCAGTTTTTAACGGATGTTTGTAAAACCAATAAGCACGAAACGACGATTATTAAGGGCATCATGCTTTTGCAGGAAGCCCTCGATAAACCGCAAGTTTTGTTCTGGCTTACGAATACGATTGATCGCGAGATTCAGGCCCGTAAGGAAAATATTCTGTCCGCCATTCTGATTGGCGCTTCGGAAACTTTTGATATCATCAATGCCCGCGATATGGCTATGGCCATGTTGCGTGAGCTCTACATGATATTGGAGCGCTGGAAACAGCCGGGCAGCACGGAGCGTCTGGTGTGGATGCAACAGTGGCTTGGTCCTTTGCAGGAATTGGCTTATAACAGCACGGTCGGCAAAGCTATCGACGATGTATGGCAACGCTGGATTGACGAACAGGACTGGGAATCCATTTTGGAAAGTTATGCGTGTCCGTACATTCATAATGTAATTCACATGTCCGATAAGGAAGATACCTTTGAAGAAGGGACTCCCGTTAATGTTCTGGAACAGTCTTTGCAGGAATTGTGGGCTGTTTACAGTAAAAATCCGGAATTGGAAGCTAAACTGGAAAATATGTGTCAGCACATGGCCGGCTATGTGTTAATGCGCAGTCACGCATTACTGGGCGTCATTGTACGGCAGGTACTGGGATCCCTCAGCACGGAGAAGTTTATCTACTTTATCGAATCGAAAGTGGAAGATGATTTAAGCTGGATCCGCATTAACGGTGCTTTGGTAGGTGCTGTGTGCGGGCTCGGCGCTTGGAGCTTCTTACACTTTATCTATGAACCGCTTTTAGCTTTGTGGGGCTTATAAGCTCATTTTTTACTGAAAAATTCGGTGGCTAATGATGATTTGCCAAAGTGTCACTGGTTTGTGCTGATTGGTTAAAGTGCGGTCAGTTTGATTGGCTAAAAATAAACGGTCTTACTTTCGCTTAGGGGTGAGTAAGACCGTTTTTGTTAACCTAAAAAGGACCCTGTGAGGGGTCCTTTTTAGGTTGTAATATTGTAGTGTGTTTGAAGAAAGTTAATGAAAAATTTTTTTATAAACATTCATTGCCGGAGATGAAGTTAGTTGTCAGCTTGTCACGGATGAAGTTGATGGCAAACTGTTGTGATGAAGTTGCCGGCAATGAAGTGTTAACGAATTAAGCCTGAGTTTGAATAGGCTGTGGCGCGGTGCGTTCCAAATGTAAGTCTTCAATCATCTGTAAGTCTTGGAGTGGGGAACGACCATCGGTGGTTAAGTAACCGCCGACCATGATGCCGTTGAGACCGCCGGATAATGCTAAGGCCTGTAAGTCGCGGAGGTTAACTTCACGACCGCCGGCTGTACGAATCTGAGCATGTGGCAATACGAAACGGAACATGGCAAATGTACGTAAAATTTCCAATGGAGGCAATGGTTTGTTGTGTTCAAATGGTGTGCCTTTGATTGGATTCAAAATATTGAGCGGCACGGAATCGATGCCGAGACGTTTTAATTCATAAGCCATTTCAACGCGTTGTTCCAAGGTTTCATTGAGGCCGAGGATACCGCCGGAGCATACGCGGATGCCTGCTTTTTTAGCGTTTTCAATAGTGGACATTTTGTCAGCAAAGTTATGAGTGCTGCAAATGTTAGGGAAGTTGCTTGGTGCCGTTTCGATATTGGAATGGTAACGAGTTACACCGATAGCTTTCAATTGAACAGCCTGTTCGTAAGTAAGAAGACCTAAGGAGCAGCAAATTTCAAGGCCTGTTTCTTCGTGAATACGACGAAGGGCACTCAAAATCTGTTCAAATTCTTTAGGATTATTGGTGTTACGACCGCTGGTTACGATGGAGAAGCGGATAGCACCGGCTTCTTTCGCTTTACGAGCATGTTCCACAATATCTTCTTCGCTCATAAACGGATATACGGTAACGCCTGTTTCGTGATGAGCCGATTGGGCGCAGAATTTACAGTTTTCAGGGCATTTGCCGGAACGTGCGTTAACAATCGCACAAAGGTCAACTTCGTTGCCGCTGAATTTTTGACGAATTTTATCGGCCATAGCCAATAAAATCATTGTATCTTCGTCGGAAACATGAATTAATTCTTCTGCTTCCTTTGGGGTGATTTCACCACCATCTAAGATGCGTTGGGCGTACGCAATAATTTCTTCATAGCCAATAGTTTGTTTTGTTGTCATGAACCTACACCTCTGTATTTCTTTAGTTTATCCCGCTCTACCTGGGAGCTTCGGCTGTGGGTCTACTTGATATTAACCATTAGCCGTTGCCTATATTATACGAACATGATTTAAGATAGTCAACCATGAATTTTAATCATAGTTAACAATAACCGAAAATTATAAATATGGTTAACAATTGTAATGTCAGTTTGTAAAAAATTTACAAAAAATGGATAGGACAGATTACCATTTTCAAGAGGCTGTGATAAAATAAGAAGTAATGTAGTAAGTATTGTTTTACACGGCTTAAAAGTCGGTGAGGGGGCGAGGCATCTGTTAACAATTGAACGAAATAGTGTCACCCCTTTATATGAACAGATTTATCAGTACCTTAAATCTCGAATTGAGCACGGGCAATATGCGGCCGGTTCCCGTTTACCGTCGGTACGTTCGTTGGCCGGTGAAGTGGGTGTCAGCAAGATTACGGTGGAGCAGGCCTATTTGCAGCTGGCTGCGGAAGGCTATATTAAGGCGCATGATCGCTCGCCCTATGAAGTGTTGCCTTTACCGATTTTATTGGATAACGGCGCTCATTTTGAAAAGGATTATGACGTTGACAACTCGTATGACGGTAACGAGTCTGCTGCCGCGGTTGACAATAGTTCAGGCGAAACGATAACAGAATTGGACACTAGAGGCATGCTAAAAAACGGCCCTTATGAGGTTCCAATTAGGCCCACTAATCAAGACGAATTACCCGCTAACGGAACACAGGCCATACCGATTCGCTATAATTTTGCTACCGGCGCCATGGATCCGGAGGGTTTTGACTATACGCGGTGGAAGCGTTATATCGGTTATATCTTGCGTGAACCGGAACGGCTTTTGGCATACGGCCATCCGCAAGGGGAACCGGAACTGCGGGCTGAGCTAGCGAAGTATTTGAATAATGCCCGCGCTGTGCGCACCACGGTGGATCATATTATTATCGGCAGCGGTACCCAGGCCATGGTCATGATGCTGGCAGCTCTTTTAAAACGGGCCGGCCTCACCACGGTGGCCGTTGATGCCAGCGTTATCATCGGGGTAACGCATATTTTTAACGATTACGGATTTACCGTTATCACCGTGGACCAGCATAGCGAAACCTTATTAAAAGACTTACGCAAAGCCGGTGTGGAGGCCTTGTACTGCACGCCGTCTCATGGCGACAGGCAGGGCCGAGTCATGAGTGTAGGCCGACGTAAGGAATTGTTACACTGGGCGGCGGAGCAAAACAGTTATCTCATTGAAGATGATTATGACAGCGAACTTCGCTATTACGGACGGCCCATTTCCTCCTTGCAGGGGATGGCCACGACGGAGCGGGTTATCTATTTGGGGACGCCGTCCAAAGTGTTGCCCCCATCCATTCGCATCAGCTACATGGTTTTGCCACCGGTGCTGTGGCGCGATTTTTTAACCTATCGCACATCGTATCGGCAAAGCGCCGGTGTCATGGAGCAGCTCGTATGGGCGCGTTATATTAAGGATGGCGAGTGGTCCAAACAAATTCGCCGTTTGCGTAAGCACTATGCGGATAAAAGTAAAGTGTTAGCGGCACAGTTGCAGCAAACATTTGGCGATACCGTTAAAGTATATCTGCCGGAAGGCGGTGTTTATATAGGTCTTACGATTTTTACGGATAAGGGAGCGGACGCTCTTTTGCAAAAAGCCCGTGAGGCCGGTTGTGATGTGCGCATTGAAGCGGACGGCGATGACGAAGTACGTTGTCTGTTGTCGTTCAGTGCGATTCCGACCAACGAATTGGAAGCGGCCGTAAAAGAACTGGGTAACGCTTGGAAAGGAATGTGAGATGATACCATTTCGCTTTATACAATGCGGAGACCTTCACTTGGGGACTCCTTTTAAATATTTGAAATCATTAGGTAAGCAAGTGGACGAGGCAGTCAATCGTGCTACCTATCAGTCGTTTACGAATATTGTGGATTTTGCCATCGAACAGCAGGTTCATGCCGTGCTGATTACGGGCGATATTTATGATAGTGAAAAACATAATTTGGAAGCACAGGTGCGTTTCGCCTATGAATGTGAACGTTTAAGCGAGCATAAGATTCCCGTATTTTTAGTACAGGGGAATCATGACCCGGCAGAAAGTTGGGCGGCCAAAATCAGCTTGCCAAGTTCCGTGTATGTGTTCAGCGCCAAAGAGAGCGAGCGACAGCCTTTATATGTGAAAAACAAGGTGGTTGCGTATATCTACGGCATCAGTACGAGCAATCAGAACCGGGCCGACAATGTGGCACAGCAATTGAAACCTTGGTCGGACGATCCTTTTTCCATCGGGATTTTTCACGGTACCGTAGGTTCAGCCGGTGAGCACGAAACGGTGGGCCCTACTACGTTGGGGGAACTTACGGCGTCGCCTATGAGCTATTGGGCTGTCGGCCATATTCATAAACGGCAGGTGTTAAACGAAACGCCCTATGTGGTTTATGCCGGCAATATTCAAGGCCTTCATAAAAAAGAATTGGGCCCTAAAGGCTGCTATTTAGTAGATGTGACCGCCAAAGGTCGCGTGACCATGCAGTTTCACGAAACCGCACCGATTCGCTTTGAGCAGGTAACCATCGATATTGGCGCGCTGGGCAGTACCGGCGATATGGTGGAAATGATTCGTCATAAGAAGGAAATGCTGCGCAAATTGAAAAAGCAGGTACTCCTCGAAATTGTACTTACCGGCGAAGGTGCCCTGTATGAACTTTGCAGTCAAGACGAAGTGCGCCAAACTTGGCTTGAAATGGCACAGGCGGAGGAACGAAATAAGTTTAATTTCGTCATGCCTTTCAGTATCGTGGACCGCACGCGGGGCGTAACGGACTGGACGGCGCGCCGCGAAATGGAAGATATGGTAGGCGACTATTTGCGCAGTTATGATACCATCGCCAAACTGCCGGCCGTGGAGCGAGCTTCCACGATTCGCAATCTAATTGCGGAACGGCCGGAAAGTAAACGACTCGGTATGTATCAGGAACTGTTGACAGATGATGTTTTATTAGACGCATTGCGACGAGCGGAAGCGGAAGGCGCTCGTTGTCTCATGGGAGATACGGATGAGGATTAAGGAAATATATATTAAGGAATTTGGCCCTTATCACGAATGGTCGTTCACACCGGCCGGTGAAGGGGTACAAGTTATTTACGGCCCCAACGAAAGCGGCAAGACCTCTTTATTGGAAGCCCTTCGCTTTTTGTTGTTTGGTAAAAAAAGTAAAACTTACGGCTACGGCTCGGGATATCTTGTGGTAGAACGGGACGGCGTGTCCTATCATATCGGCCGAGACGGCAAAAAGCTTAACTTCTATCCTTTAGGCAAAGGGCCGATTTCGGAAGAACCGGCGGCTCTATGGTGGCATGGTCTCGACAAAAAGACCTATGATAGAATTTTTGCCATTACCGTTGATGAATTGCAAGGTGCCGATGTGCTGGCCGAAGTGGAAGTGCGAGCCCGTTTCTTCGGCGGCGAGGGGGGCGAACGCCTCAGTACGGCGGTGAAGGATATTGAAAAAGCCTCCTCCGATTTGCTCGTAGCGTCGGCGAACGGCAAGCGCAAGATCAATGTGCTCATGGAACGGTTGAAACAGATCCGTGAAAAGATGGCGGACCTCGGTAAAAATGAAGAGGCTTATACGGCGTACCAACAGGAGTTGGACGGCATCGCCACAACGGAAAAGGAATTGCAGGAGCGCCTCAAAGAATGGCAAGATTACGGCAAAGACGTGGATCTTGTGTTACGCGCCTGGGATGTATATAAACGGGCGGAACATGCAAAAGAGCAGATGAATACCTATGCGGTTACAGATTTGCTTGAAAAAGACGCCTTCTATGAACTGGACGAAAAGATTACGGAATGCCGTAATAATATGAAGCTCTGGAGCGGTAAAGAAGCGGGGCTCGTGCCGGAAAACTTTGCTCCCGATTCCTTGGTGGGTGTTTACAGTCAAGAGATTGAAAACCTGTTCCAAGAATTAGGCCAGTGGACGCAACTTCAAAAAGATTGTGAACAAGGGCGTAACTATTTAAAACGAGTTAAAGAACAATTGGATTTGTCCCGCACTTTGCATAGTGCTTGGCGGGCGGATGCTCAAATGCCGGAGAAAGTGGACTGGGCCACCGGTGAAAAACTGGCTCGTGAACTTCGCAGTGCCCAAGATAATTATCTTAACTGGCAAGGCCGTAAACCGGTTGAGCCGGCGGACATTGCCAACTCCACGGTGAAAGATGAAGAGAATTCCTTGAAGGAATTGGAAGCGGGCATGGCCCAATTGAAACAGGCCTTTACGGAGTATGAAAATAGCTTAGCTAAAGAAAATGAACTCAACCAAAACGGCCCGTCACCTTTATATCGCTATGGCGCCATCGCACTTATTGTCATTGGTATTGTCCTCATGATGGTGCTTCCTGATATAGGTCTTTGGGCAGGGATTCTTTGCTTCGTTTTAGCAGCGGGCGCGTTTGGTTACGGTTGGCAGCAAGGTCGTAAATTAATAGGCCTTCGCGAAGCGGCTTTGCACCAGCGGGAACGTTGGGAAGAGTTAATGAAAGCCATGGCGCGTGATTTGGAATTACCGGAACCCAAAACGGCGGCCGATATTAAGGATTTGGAAGATTCGGTGGCGGCTAAACGGGCGGCCTTCAGTAATCAGAATTTAATTCTGGCTAAAATTCACAGCTATGAACAGGTCCATAATCAGTGGCTGGAAGAAGGTAAGAAATTGGAAGCCGCCGGCAATGCGGCCATGGAAGCTTGGCAGCGTTGGTTGCCGGAAGGGGCCAGCCGCGTTTTGACGGACAATCAATTCTTTGCCTTGAAGCAGGAATACGATACGTATATGGAGGATTTCAACCAGTACAAAGATTATGAAAAACGTTTGGCAGAACATGAGGCAAGCCTTAAGGATATTGAATCCCGTTGTGCTGCTTTGTGGGAAAAATTGGAATTGGATATTCCGGTTACGCCGATTGAATTGCGTCGTGTTTATAATCTTTTGAAATCCCATCGTCAAAACCAGGTCCGCTGGGAACAAAAAGAGTCACAGCGTCGCAACTATCATGAAGAATACGAGCAGTGGAGCCGCCAAGAAAAGGCGTTGCTTTTGGAACAGCAAGAGTTTTTACAAAAGACCGGTGTTGCTACGGCCGGCGAATATCGTCAGCGTTTATTGTTGCAAGATCAATATGTGCAGTGGCAAAAAGTGTATGAACAGAGCCGTGATCAATTGGCCTTGTTTGCTCCGAAGAAAGACGGTCAGGAAGCCTTGTATCGTCGCTTAAAATCGGGCAACAAAGAAAAATGGCAGACCGAAGCGGAACGAAGCCATTCGGAAATGGCGGCCCTTCAAAAACGTTTAGCTGCTTTGTATGAAAAACGCGGTCAGATTCAGGAAGCGATGCGCACCTTGTCGCAGGATAAGGCTTTGTCCTTGGCCCTCCAGGAAGAACAGCAGCTGGAAGGGGATTTGCAGGAAGCGTTAACGGCCTGGGCGACCCAAGTTTTGGTAAGCCATTTCATGGAACTGGCGCAGATGGATTATGAAAAAGACCGTCAGCCGGAAGCTATGGCGAAGGCGTCGCAATATTTGTCTTTGATGACAGACGGCAAATATACCTTACAATTGGGGGACAGCACAGCCAATGTGGAAGCGGTGCTCACATCCGGTGAAGTGGTACCGACGGAACGTTGGAGCAGCGGCATGGGCGATCAGGTATATCTCGCCTTGCGCCTCAGCTTAGCCAGCGTGTTTGCACAGCGCGTAGAATCATTGCCGATTATTTTGGATGACATTTTGTTGCGCTTCGATGAAGGCCGACAAAATGCGGCCTTGAAGCTATTGGCGCATATCGGCCAAAGTGAACAAATATTGATATTTACCTGTCAGCAGGGCACGGCGGAACGCAGTGCGCAGCTCGATGGCGTGAGCGTATACGATTTGTCGACTGGTGAAGCCATGTAGGCTACGAAGCTACATTGGTTAAGAAATTGTAGAATTGTAATTTTATAACTAAAAATAGATTAAAAATACAGTTTGTTAGTATTCGACAGGCTGTATGAAAAATCTGAAAACCTCTCTGAAAATTATTCGGAGAGGTTTTTTGTATTTAGAAGTACCTTGTATACATGAGATTAATGCACAGTATGTATGGTATATTGCTATATGATTTTTTTGGACAATAGGTATATAATAGAAACAATCTATTTTCTATAGAATGGATATAAGGCGTATAATCATAGATTGTTAGACGTTGGTACAGGCTAATAGCGATTCCCGGCGGAGCTATTTGATATAGCTTTGGGGAGGCTGTGGGCATGGACTCGTTGAACGAAAGTGATTGTCTTAATATAGAAATAGCAATTGCCTGTGCTAGGGCAACTAAAGAGAGAGTATAGGGTTTGGAAGGAGCAAGGGCTTATGGGACAAGCACATCAAGGGACATATCAAAAATCAGGAAGCGTACAGCAACAAGGCAAAACGCAAATTGAAATTCAGCAGCAGGAACAGGCGCAATGGCAAAAGCAGGGCTTATATGATGCGGCCTATGAAAAAGACGCCTGCGGCATGGGTTTTGTAGTCGATATTAAAGGCCGTAAATCCCATGATATTATCGATGACGGTTTGCGTATTTTGGAACGGTTGGAACACCGTGGCGCGCGTGGCGCCGATGCGTCATCCGGTGATGGCGCCGGTATTTTGGTACAAATTCCGCACGACTTTTTCCGTCGTGAATGCGAAGTATTGGGTTTTTCTCTGCCACCGGTGGGGAGTTATGGCGTAGGCATGGTGTTTGCCCATCGTTATGAAACCCTTCGCAATAAGCAGAAGGCGATTTTGGAAAACATTGTTCGTGAAGAAGGTCAAGTCGTACTCGGTTGGCGTGAAGTGCCGGTCGATTCCCATGCCGTAGGCGCCGAAGCAGCGGCTATTCGACCTTGGCTCATCCAGATTTTTATCGGTAAAGGCGATAATATCATGAACGATGAAGAGTTTGAACGCAAACTGTATGTAATCCGTAAAGAAGCGGAAAAACAGATTATTCCCCTCAGTAAAGCGGAAAGCGGCGATTTCTACATTGCTTCATTGTCTGCCAAAACCATCGTTTATAAAGGGATGCTCACACCAAAGCAGCTTCGTGAATTCTATCTTGATTTAGTGGATTTGGACTTCACGTCGGCCTTGGCCATGGTGCACTCCCGTTTCAGTACGAATACATTCCCAAGCTGGGCGCGGGCTCATCCGAACCGCTTCATAGTCCATAATGGGGAAATTAATACCATTCGCGGCAATATTAACTGGATTAATGCCCGCGAAGGCAAAGCCGATTCAGAATATTTTCCGCAAATTAAAAAAGTATTTCCTGTTGTTGACGACACCGGTTCCGATTCGGCCATGTTCGATAACACCCTTGAGTTCTTATATATGACGGGCCGCAGTTTGCCGCATGCCATGATGATGATGATTCCGGAACCTTGGGAAAACAACGAGCTCATGAGTCAGGAGAAAAAAGACTTTTACGAGTTTAACAGCTTCATGATGGAACCTTGGGATGGTCCCGCTGCTATGGGCTTTACGGACGGTACCGTTATCGGCGGTGTGTTGGACCGCAACGGTTTGCGCCCGTCCCGTTACTATATTACGGGCAATGATCGCCTTATTATGGCGTCCGAAGTAGGCGTTGTCAATGAAGCGGCTGAAAACATTCGCTATAAAGGTCGTTTGGAACCGGGCAAAATGCTCCTCGTTGATACGAAGGAACAGCGTATTGTATCCGATGAAGAAATTAAACATCGCATTGCTACTGAAAAACCGTACGGGGAATGGGTGAAAGAACATATCATTCACTTGGACAGCATTGAGCAGGCGACGGATGATGAAATTCCGACAGTGTCCAACTTGAAAGAATTGCAGCAAGCTTTCGGCTATACTCAGGAAGATTTGGTGCGCATGTTACAGCCTATGGCTAAAGACGGCAAAGATCCGGTAGGCGCCATGGGGGCTGATGCACCGCTAGCCATTTTATCGGATAAACCGCAGTTGTTGTACAGTTATTTTAAACAATTATTTGCGCAAGTAACGAATCCGCCAATCGATGCGATTCGTGAAAAAATGGTAACCTCCACCGGCGTAATGTTCGGTAACAGCGGCAACATGATGGATCCGCACAAAAGCGGCACTTATTGTGTGTACTTGGATAGTCCGATTTTGACAAATAAAGAATTTGCCGCCATTCGTAAATTAGATTGTCGCCGCATGAAGAGCACCGTTTTATCCATTCTTTTTGACCCGGCCGAAGGCACTCAAGGAATGCGCAAAGCCTTACAGGCTCTTTGTGAAAAAGCGGAAGAAGCGGCGCGCTCCGACCATAATGTGTTGGTTTTGTCCGACCGTGGCGTTGATGCCAATCATGTAGCCATTCCGGCACTACTCGCTGTAGCAGCGGTGCACAATCACTTAATTAAAAAAGTGCTCCGCACCGATATCGGTTTGGTCCTCGAATCGGGGGAACCGCGTGAAGTTCATCATTTCTGTACCTTGATCGGCTATGGCGTAACGGCCATCAATCCATATGTTGCCCTTGAAACGGTAGCGGATTTACAAAAACAGGGTCGCTTAGGTGATGTTACGCCGGAACAGGCTGAACAAAACTATATTAAAGCAGCGGTAAACGGTATTTTGAAAGTCATGTCCAAAATGGGCATCTCCACGGTGCGCAGTTACCAAGGGGCTCAGATTTTTGAAGCCGTAGGCCTTAACAGCGATTTCATCGGTAAATATTTTGTGAATACACCGACTCGTATCGGCGGTATCGGTACTGATGGGGTAGCGTTGGAAGCATTGAGCCGTCATCATCGTGCCTTCGAAGAACCGGCCGACACTGCCCTTGAAGCGGGTGGTTTCTATGGTCCTATGAAGGACGGGGAACCTCATTTATACAATCCGAAGACCATTGATTTATTGCAGCGTGCTTGTATTGAAAATAATTATGAACTCTACAAAGAATATGCGTCGGCAATTCGCAATGATTACCATGTAACACTTCGCAGTTTGCTCGAGTTCAATTTTCCGGTGGGCGGCGGCATCGCTATCGAAGAAGTAGAACCGGTAGAATCTATCGTGAAGCGCTTCAAAGGGGGCGCCATGAGTTACGGCGCTATCAGTAAGGAAGCGCATGAGACCATCGCCATTGCCATGAACCGTTTAGGGACTATGAGCAATTCCGGTGAAGGCGGCGAAGATGCGGATCGTTACAAATTGTTGCCAAACGGCGACAATCGTTGCAGTGAAATTAAACAGATTGCATCGGGCCGTTTCGGCGTAACCTCCGAATATTTAGTCAATGCCAAGGAATTGCAAATTAAATGTGCCCAAGGTGCTAAACCGGGTGAAGGCGGTCAGCTTCCTGGCAAAAAGGTGTATCCGCCAATCGGCAAAGCCCGTCACTCCACGCCGGGCGTAGAACTGGTATCGCCACCACCTCATCACGATATTTACTCCATTGAAGACTTGGCGGAATTAATTTTCGATTTGAAAAACGCCAATCGCGATGCTCGCATCAGTGTGAAATTGGCAGCCGAAGCGGGTGTTGGTACTATCGCTGCGGGCGTAGCCAAAGCGAAAGCCGATAACATCCTTATTTGCGGTTATGACGGGGGCACCGGCGCGGCCGGTCGTACCGGGATGCGTCATACCGGGGCTCCTTGGGAATTGGGTCTTGCCGAAACGCATCAGACTTTGCTGCTCAACCGTTTGCGTGACCGCATCGTCCTCGAAGTGGACAGCAAATTGATGACCGGTTTTGACATTGCCGTAGCAGCGCTCTTAGGGGCTGAAATGTTCGGCTTCGGTACCTTGCCGCTCATCGCCGTAGGCTGTAAGATGGCCCGTGTTTGTAATTTAAATACCTGTCCATACGGCGTAGCAACGCAGGATGAAAAGTTACGTAAAAACTTTAAAGGCAAACCGGAATATGTGGAACATCTGATGCTCTTTTTAGCTCGTGAACTTCGCGAAATCATGGCTAAACTGGGCATTCGCAGCGTAGAAGAAATGGTTGGTCGTGTAGACTTGTTACGCCAAAAAGTGGTGGATGATAATTACAAATTATCCCGCGTCGACTTGAAACGAATTCTCTTCCGTCCATATACGGATATTTCCGTGGGCCATTACCATCAACACGAACAAGACCATGAATTGGCAAAAACCTTAGATGCCGGCAAATTGCTCCGCATGTGCCGTCCGGCTATTGAAGAGCAGAAACCGATTCGTGCTAAATTGGCCATCAACAATACGCACCGCGTAGTAGGTACTATTGTGGGCAGCGAAATTACTAAAAAGTACGGCGCTGACGGTTTAGCTCCGAATACGATTAAACTCAGCTTCGTTGGCAGTGCCGGTCAAAGTTTTGGCGCCTTTATTCCGAAAGGCATGACCATGGTGCTCGAAGGCGATGCTAATGACTATGTAGGTAAAGGCTTGTCCGGTGGCGTTGTGACGGTATATCCGCCGAAAGCGGCGCTTTTTGAAGCAGACCAGAACGTTATCATCGGGAACGTGGCTTTTTACGGAGCCACTTCCGGTGAAGCCTATGTAAGCGGCCGTGCCGGTGAACGCTTTGCCGTCCGCAATAGTGGTATTACCGCCGTGGTGGAAGGCGTGGGCGACCACGGCTGTGAATACATGACCGGCGGCGAAGTCCTCATCTTAGGTCCGACCGGTCGTAACTTCGGGGCCGGCATGTCCGGTGGCTATGCGTACATTCTTGATTTTGACGTGCGCAAGTGCAATACCGCTTTGGTAGAACCGCGTGCGGCTACGAATGAAGATTTAAAACGCATTAAATCTTTGGTTGAAGCACATGTATTGCATACAGATAGTCGTAAAGGCCGTCATATTCTGGACAATTGGCAAAACTTTGCACAGCGTTTTACCAAAATCGTACCGACTGCGTATGAAAACATGCAAAAAGCTATTGCTGTCTATGAAGCAACGGGCTTGAAATTGGAAGATGCTCAATTGCAGGCCTTTAAAGATGCTTATCATATTAAGTAGTATTGTAGACGCTCATCAGATTGAGTAGCATTGTAGATGCTTGTCATATTAAGTAGCATTGTTTTAGTAATTAAATAACATATTGGCTCGCTGGTGAGTTCGATATACAAGTTCCATATAAATGGGTTCGTTTGATACTGAGTTTTTTTGACAAAACTCACTTAAACGGGCCCATTTTGCTATATTCGGCGATTTTCTAAGAATAGAGATTTTTTAAATCTTCAAAATGGTATATAATTAAGAGCATACAAAATAGAAATAAGTAAATAAGTTAATTATAAATCAATTATTGACATATCGAATCTTAGAATCTTAGAATATAGTTACTGCGTGTTTGACGCATATAGTAAAGGAGCCATTAGTGAAATTATTACATATAGTGACAGCCTTGTTTTTCGGTGCAGCCTTGCTTTTTGGGGGATGCGGTTTAGCTTCTGAAGAGTCGTCTTCGGTAGAAACAGCAAAGACTGTGACGCCTAATACAACTGCCATGAAAGGGCCGGTACCGACGACGGAATTGCAAGAAGCAACTAAATTATTGCAGTCGAATGATTACCCCGGCGCTATTGCAAAAGCTGATGAGATTTTGCAAAGATATCCGAAATCTGATGCGGCTTATTCGTTGAAAGGTATAGCCATGGGGCTAAACGGTGATCCCGCGGGGGGATTGGTTTTGGCGAAGAAAGCGTATGATTTGAATCCAAATAATTTAAGCAATTATTACAATTTGGCTATGCTGTATAAATTGCAGGGGCAATTGAATGATGCTAAATTTTGGTTTGACGCGTTACTGGCTAAGGATCCAACCAATACTTGGTCAGTCTATGGCATAGCCACTATTTATGCGGACCAGGGGCAGGATGCTAAAGCATTGCAATATTTACGCCAGGTCATTGCGCTGGACAAAAGTGTAAAAGAAGTAGCGCGCACGCAAGATCATTTTCAGCGTTTTCACGGCAATGAAGAATTTGAAGAGATTGTAAAATAACCGGAGAAGGAGGATTAGTTATGGAAGAACGACAGCGACGTTTTCGATGGCTATTCATGGTAATGATTGTTATGGTAGCCGGTCTTATGGCCGGGTGCTTTGGACCGACGAAGGTAACAACAGCCGAGGCGGATATGCGCGAGATGCCGGTTAAAATTAATAATGATGCCAATATTACGGCTTTAAATAAAGCGACCATTGAACCGACCGTTTCCGGGCAGGTGGCGACGATGGTGGTTAAAGTGGGCGATGAAGTTAAGCAAGGTCAGGTTGTGGCTATGCTCGATACGAGTACCATGCAACAGCAGCTTAATCAGTTGATTCAACAACTCGGTGAAGCCCAAAGCAGTGGTGGTGTACAGGCTGTGCCGCAAGAGACGACTATCGTACCGGGCGCTGTGTCGGCGGCTGATGTGAACCGTGCTCGTGAAATGATGCAGAACGGGATCATTACTGAAAAAGAATACCAGACCATTGTGCAACGTTCGCAGGCAACCGTTGTGACGAGTGGTGGCGGCTATGTGTCCACCGGCGGCATGGAAACGTCTGGCATCCAAGCGGCGATTGCTCAACTGCAAACACAAATTGCGCAGGCTCAAATTGTATCACCAATTAACGGGCGGGTAGCAGCTATTTATAATGAAGACAGAAAGGTCGCCATTGAAGGCAGACCGTTTATGCTCATTCAGCAGAATTCGCCGGTTGTAGCTTCCCTAAGTATTCCTCAGAACTTTGCTCTTAAGTTGGCCGAGCCGACGATTAAACCATCAATTAAGGTATATTTAAAAATTGATGACAAACAGATTCCGGGCGAAATAACGTATATAGATACCAATGCGCCCGCCGGCATGCCAAGCGTATTAGTAAAAGCGACCTTCTTGAATGCGGATGGTCTCATTCAGCCGGGCGAGTTCTATACGTTGGTTATTGAATCAGAAGCCAAAGCACCGGTACTCGCTGTTCCTAAAGAGGCCGTTCGTGAAAACAAGGATGGCAAGTTCGTGTACGTAGTAACTGCCGATAATACGGTGGACGTTCGCGTAGTAGAAACCAGTGAAACCGATGATGATTATACGGCTATTGTAAATGGCTTGGCCAAAGGGGAACGTGTAATTACGTCTAAAGGTGAATTCGAATTGGGTGAAAAAGTAGAGTATTAGTAGTATATTATCTAGTATATTAATACAAGCTAATTTGCCTTGCTGTATAACATACGTATATTAAACTGAACGAGGCTCAGATGAGAGCCTCGTTTTTGCGTATTAGACATGGTTTTTATACTATATAGAGTAGCTGAAGAAAAAATCTGAAAAAATCTCAAAATAGGGGTTGACGTACTCCGTGTTAATTTGGTAAGATAGTCAAGTCGTCAGTTGAAGACGACAAACAACACACAGTGTTGTGAGTAACACAATGTTTGATTCTCGTAAATAACTTGTAAAAAAGTTGTTGACAGAATAAAACAACGGTGTTATAATATAAAAATCGTCAGATATGACGGTGACTGAATCGCAAATCTGAAATGCGCTGAGTGCAATGAAGATTAAGCGAGCAGATCTTTGAAAACTGAACAATGTAAGGTAATCATTTTTAACGAAATGAACATAGCCAGAGTGCGGGTTTCAACAACGTTGAAACCAACCAAATAAATTCTA
>NZ_SVCB01000132.1 GCF_015058545.1 Veillonella sp. | reverse complement strand
GACCGCAGGTCAAAATTGTGTTGGGCGGCCCTGAAGTAACGTATACGGCTCGCCGTATCTTAGAAAAACACCCTTACATTGATTATATTGTGCAAGGTGAAGGGGAAGAAGCATTTGCAAAGTTGACGGCTAAATTACAAGCCGGCGAATCACCGTTGGAGCCGGCCATAATCGGTATATTGGGACGCGATAGAGACGATGACTCTTCGGGCAAACGAAGCCAAGAGAGCGGAACTACATCAGTAACCGGCGATGAAGTAAGTGCTATTAAAGGCTCTGAAGACGTGGCGGAAGTGGCCGATTTAGGGACTATTCCGTTTCCCTATGACGAATCGGACATGGTGGACTTGGAGCACAAGATTATTTACTATGAATCGTCCCGCGGCTGTCCGTTCCATTGTCAGTACTGTTTATCGGGCAATGCCAATACAGTGCGCTTTTTTCCACAGGAACGAACATTTAAAGAATTACAGTGGTTTATTGATCACAAGGTAAAACAAGTTAAATTTGTAGATAGAACCTTTAACTGTGCCAAACATCACCATTTGCCGTTGATGCAGTGGATTCATGATGCGGATACGGAGACTAATTTCCACTTGGAAATGGAGCCCGTTCTCATGGGACAGGAGGAAGTAGACTTACTCGTAACTGCACCAAAAGGGCGTATGCAGATTGAAGTAGGCGTTCAGAGTACAAATCCGGAAACGCTTAAGGCCATTCAGCGCTATAACAATTGGGCTCATATTTGTGAGGTTATCCGTCCCGTTATCGAAGGTGGGCGAACCCATGTACATATGGACCTCATCGTTGGTTTACCGCATGAGCCTTATGAGCGCTTTGGTGAGTCTTTTAACGATGTGTTTAGTTTGACGCCTCACGCCTTGCAAATCGGCTTTCTAAAATTGTTGCAAGGGTCCGGTTTGGAGCGAAGCACTGAATACGATTATGTGTACGATTCGCATGCACCGTACGAAGTATTGGCTTCCCATGTGATGCCGTACGATGAAATACGCTTTTTGAAGCATTTTGAAGATGTGTTTGAGCGTTTTTACAACAGTGAACGCTTACGTACCGTCTTTGGCTATTTAGGCCGCCGTTTGATTGAAAACGGTGAGAGTGCTTTCCATTATTTTGAAAACTTAACGAAAGCCTGGCTTTCACAGAATTTGCATCAGCGTAAGCTAAACGATCGCGATCAGA
Source organism: Veillonella sp. (assembly GCF_015058545.1). GTDB lineage: Bacteria > Bacillota > Negativicutes > Veillonellales > Veillonellaceae > Veillonella_A. The sequence continues at coordinate 14,729 of NZ_SVCB01000132.1, read as the reverse complement.
TGGCGTTTTTGCATGATTATTTTGAAAAACAAAATGACGTCATCAGCAAAGAGCTTTTGGAATACGATTGTTTAGTCAGCTTTGGCGGCAAAGTGCGGGGCGATGAGTTGGGTCTACCTAAACAGACTAAGGAATTGTTACAGGCCGGCGAGACCTTCTGGCGTGATGAAGAATTGGTTCGTCGCTTTATTCCAACCTATCGTTTTGTAGAATGGCGACGAATTCGTCAAGATTATTGTGAGCATACAGTCACATTGCCTACGGCTGTTATATTAGGCGCCATTTCCGAAGCGGAACAAGCTGCTTATAAAGCTAAAGGGGTTAATAATGTGACATTGATTATAGATGTAAAACAGCGGCAAACGCCGTTTGTAAGACCGGAGGCGGTATTAGTTAATGAGTGATACGACAAAACCGAAACGGTATCGAGCCATATCGGCTTTTTTAAAAGAAAAATATGGTGAAAAAGTATATAAATTACCGGTAGCCTTGCCTTTAACCTGCCCAAATCGTGACGGTTCGGCCGGTGTGGGGGGCTGCGTATTTTGCGGTGAAATCGGCGCGGGTTACGAAAATTTACCCGCATCTATGACTGTACAGGAGCAACTGGAGAAAAATATTGCCCATATAGCGCCTAAATACAAGGCTTATAAGTATATTCCATATTATCAAAATTTCAGTAATACCTATCTGGAACCGGATCGATTCAGAGCCTATATGGAGGCAGGCTGTATCGACAGCACGGTGGGGCTTGCTATTGCGACGCGCCCTGACTGTATTAATGACACTTATCTTGAAATTTTGCAGGATATTAAAGAAACATACGGTGTAGATATTTATTTGGAATACGGTTTGCAGTCGGTGAATTACCATACGCTTGAAAAAATTAATCGCGGGCATGGTATGGCCGAGTTTATTGATGCCGTGCTGCGAACTAAGCGTTATGGCTTCAGTGTGTGCGCCCATATGATTGTTAATTTACCCTGGGATACCATGACGGATACGATTGAAGGGGCTCGGATTTTGACGGCACTCGGTGTAGACCAGGTTAAATTACATGCTCTTTATATTGTGAAGAATACCTTAATGGCCAAGTGGTATGAAGCGAAACAATTTGAATTAATCAGTGCCGATGAATATATTGAGCGTGTTATTGCTTTTTTACGACATTTAGATAAAAATATAGTTTTACAGCGCTTGGTTGGCCGGGCGCCGGAAGAAAACACCTTGTTTACGAATTGGTCTATGGGCTGGTGGCGTATTCAAGAAGAAATAGAACGACGTATGGATGAACGTGATGTGCGACAGGGGGACTTATGTAACTACTTAAACGGCTCGGCAGTACGTAAATTTTTGTAAAAATGAATAACGAATATTGGCAGATACAATTAATGGCATTTTTATAAAATCCTACAGTTTTATTTACTACAGTTAAAAGGAGTAAGGAGAAGAGTATGACGGAACGAACATTTACGTTTCCCCGCTATGAAATGGCAGCCCCAATTTTGGGGATGCAAGAACGAAATTTAAAAATTATTGTGGAAGAATTGCCGTGCCAGGTGGTGAGTCGCGGCGACACGTTGCAGCTCAAAGGGGACGATGAAATTGTCAACCAATTTTGGCGTGTCCTGGAAGAACTGGTTTTCCTTTATAAAGAAAGTAGTGCCATTACGGAACAGCAGATTCGTATGGCCGTGCGCATGGTTAAATCCGGTAAGGCTGATTTATTACATACCATGTTTGAAGATACCATTAATGTGACCATGAAAGGCCGCATGATTACGCCGAAGACAGAAGGTCAGAAGGTGTATGTAGACAGTATTCGACGCAATACAATTACGTTCGGTATCGGACCGGCCGGTACGGGTAAAACGTTCCTAGCCGTAGCACTGGCTGCTTTTTACTTAAAAAATCGCGATGTAGAGCGTATTATCTTAACTCGTCCGGCCGTTGAAGCCGGTGAAAAGCTTGGTTATTTGCCGGGCGATTTAAAAGAAAAGGTGGATCCATATTTGAGACCACTCTATGACGCGTTAAACGATATGTTCGGCTTAGAACAGGTAGACCGTTTCATGTTGCGCGGTATCATCGAAGTGGCGCCGCTCGCCTATATGCGTGGGCGTACGTTGGAAAATGCCTTTATTATTTTGGACGAAGCACAGAATACGACGCCGGAACAGATGAAGATGTTCTTAACTCGTCTTGGCAATAACTCCAAAATGGTTATCAACGGTGACCGCACCCAGATTGACTTACCGGGCCGCATGGTGTCAGGTCTTATTGAGGCGGAAAATGTACTTACAGGTCTCGCCGGCATTTCTATGGTTCACTTTACCGATGCAGACGTAGTGCGTCATGATTTGGTAAGTAAGATTATTCGCGCCTATGAACGGTATGAAGTAAAACGAACCGGTCGTGATTTAAATAAACCGCTTAGTAAACAAAAGAACGATAAAACGGATAAGCAAGCTAAGTCGGATAAACCGGTAAAGAATGATTCAACCGATGTAATCGCTAAAGACTTTGATACACCGGTTCAAAAGGCGGATACTACACAAGAGGAAGGTCGGTGAAACCTATGATAGTTACAATCAGTTATGCGGAAGGCATGGAGCCTGTTGAAGGCGACAAAACGGCGGCAGCTAATGAAGAAATCATCGAAAAGGTTTGCGCAGAAGTAAGTGAAGTATACGGCCTTAGCGATGAAGAAGAACTCAGTGTTTTACTCTGTAACAATGAAGTGATTCATCAGCTCAATAAGGAGTATCGCGGTATCGACAGACCAACCGATGTGTTGTCCTTTGCGTTGAATGAGGGCGATGAAATCGATGTAGAAATAGAAACTCATCTCATTGGCGATTTGATTATTTCCTTAGAACGAACAGCGGAGCAGGCTAAAGAATACGGTCATCCCTTTGAACGAGAATTGGCGTATTTAACGGTTCACGGCTGTTTACACATTTTAGGTTATGACCATATGACGGATGAAGATAAAGCGGAAATGCGCCGCGAAGAAGAGTTTGTATTGGGCAATTTAGGTTATGTGCGGGAGGATGCACCATATAATGAATAAAGATAAACATTTTAAATCCGGTTTTGTAGCAGTGGTAGGGCGTCCGAATGTGGGCAAATCCACCTTAATTAATGCGCTCATTGGCGATAAAATCGTGATTGTTTCCGATAAAGCGCAGACCACGCGCAATCGCATCGTTTGTGTGTACATGGATGAGAAAAAGCAGATTGTGTTCATGGATACGCCGGGGATTCATAAGCCGAAACATAAATTGGGCGAATTCATGGTAAAAGCTGCCGTAGATTCGTTAAAAGAAGTCGAAGCAGTATTATTCTTAGTGGCGGGCAATGAAAAACGCGGCCCCGGGGATAACTTCATTATCGAACAGCTTAAAAATGTGGATGTGCCGGTATTTTTAGTAATTAACAAAATCGACACCTTGTCCAAAGAACAAATTTTGGAAACCATCGTAGAATATCAGAATTTATATCCTTTTGAAGGAATTATTCCTATTTCTGCCCTTGAAAAAGACAATATTCATGAAGTATTAGACGTGTTGGAAAAAGTATTGCCGGAAGGCCCGCAGTACTTCCCGGAAGATATGATTACGGATCAGCCGGAACGTCTTATTATTGCCGATATTGTGCGTGAAAAGATATTACTCAAAACAAGGGAAGAAATTCCTCACGCCATCGCCGTTGATGTGGATGAGATGAAACAACGTCCCGACGGTACTACCTACATTCGTGCAACTATCTATTGCGAACGGGACTCGCAAAAGGGTATAATAATCGGTAAAAAAGGAAATATGTTGCGTGAATTGGGGGCTGAAGCGCGTACTGATGTAGAACGCTTATTGGCCACTAAAGTTTATCTCGATTTATGGGTAAAAGTTAAAAAAGATTGGCGCAACAAATCAGGCATGTTGTCTGAATTTGGTTATGAATAGAAAGGAATGATTGGTATAGATACCCCCCTAGGGGCCGCCATATTATTGATAGGGTTGGCCGTAGTTTGTATTGTAATGATTAATATTTTAGTTTTGGCAAAATTTTCATTCGCAAGGCTCAGTGAAGAGCATTTGGACGATATTGAAGATTTAAGTGAAGTGGCCAAAGCCTATTTGCGAAATTTGTATAAACGGCCGGCACGTTTTATCAATACGGCGCAATTTCTGATTCTCTTTTTTATCGTTCTCCTTGCCGGGGTAGGCAGTGCCTTAATAGCGCCTTTTATCGCCGATTGGGAGCGATTGTTCGAGGTTGAAACGGACTGGTTGGCCGGTGTCATAGACTTTGTCGTGATAGCATTAATTGCACTATCGATTCTGACTTTTGGCGAAATTATTCCTAAAGCATTGGGCTTATCCTTCCCGATTCGCTATATCCGTTGGACTGCCAAGATTGTTATGGGCGTTGGCTTTATAGCTACTCCGCTCGTATGGATTGCGGAAAAAGTGAGCGCTATCTTCTTAAAGAGTTTCGGCACTTTATATAAAAACGAACTCGACTTGGTACATACGGAAGAAGAAATTCGTATGATGGTTAACCGTTCTCATTCGGAAGGTAAGCTTGACCATGTGGAGGGCGAGCTTATCGATAATGTATTTGACTTTGTGGAGCGCATGGCTCGTGAAGTTATGATTCCTCGTCAAGATGTAGATTGCATCTACGTGGAAGATGATTTTGAAGAAACGTTGAAAATTATTTCTGAAACAAGTCATACCCGTTATCCCCTTTGTATGGAAGATAAGGACCATGTAATCGGCCTGGTTCATATCAAGGATTTAATGGAGCAAAAAGAAAAAGCTCGCAAAGATTTACGTTTAGTTCGTCGCGATATTTTGACCGTACCGGAAGTTATGAAGCTTTCCGTACTCTTACAATATATGCGTACCCGTCGAATTTACCAGGCTGTCGTAGTTGATGAATACGGCGGCATGGTGGGGCTTGTTTGCCTCGAAGATATTATCGAAGAGCTCGTTGGTGACATTAAAGATGAGCATGAAACTGATTTACCGGCTGTAGTCATCAATGATGACGGTACCTTCGACTTTGACGGTAAAGTCCTGGTGGACGAAGTGGAATATGCTATGCATGTTGACTTCGATGAACCGGAAGAAGATACTATCGGCGGTTATATCTTCGGCATGCTGGAACGTACGCCGGTTGTTGGCGATACGGTTGAACTTTCCGGTTATGTTTTCACCGTTACGGAAATGCAAGGGTATCGTATTGCACGTCTTAAGGCGGCACCGGTACCACCGGCTGAAGAAGAGAATGACGCTGAGCCTAAGGAGCAGGATAAGGAAAAGGAGTAATACCCTATGAAAGGTCAAAATACGATAAATTGTGACGCGGTGGTCTTATACCGCCGTAAACGCAAGACCTATTCAGTAGTCACGTTTTTGACAAAACAACGTGGTATTCTTCATTGCTCCATCCCGCAACGGCGTTGGCAGACGCTTAAAAATGCCGGTTATTTACAGCCTTTCAGTCAGGTGTATATTACCTTATTACCGAATGGTGAGTATTACGATTTACAGCAATTGGACGGTCGTTATTTAGTTCGCTCCATCGAAACCGATTTAGACAGCATTTGCTATGCTGCCTTTGCGGGGGAGTTTATCAGCACCGCCTTTGCTGCCGAAGAACGAGATATAAATCTTTATACCTTGGTTGTGCGTTTTTCGGAGTTAATTCGCACGAAGCCGGTGCCATTAGCCGTTATCTTACTGGGGTGGCAATTGCTCAGTTTGGCCGGTTTTGTGCCATCCGCTAAAGCCTATCAACAGGCGGATGGGGTAGCCCGGTTTGTCAAAGAATTCACGGAAACGACGGGTTTTACCTTATCCCGAACAGCGCAGGAAGCGATAGGGCAGATTTTGCTCTATGATTGGCAAGATACTACATCGGTTCAATTGCCACGCACCTTGTGGCGTGAATTGGAACGAGCCTTATTTGCCTATACAACGATTCAGTTGGGGCAGGAACTCAGTTCTTTGCGATTCTTACACGAGATGAAGGCGAAAGCTTTTGATTAGCAATGGCTTTAATAATAGTTAGTAAGTTACGCATATATTTATTACTATATAAGCAATTTTTGACCGAGGACATATGTTTTTGGTTGACAATATAAACGGGAATTGGTATGGTAACAGAAGTTAGTGTCCTAAAGGGCCACCATGTTAGGAGGAACGAACATGACATTTCAAGAAATAATTTTAAATCTGCAAAAATTCTGGGCAGAGCAAGGCTGTATTTTACAACAGCCTTATGATATGGAAAAAGGGGCCGGTACCATGAACCCGGCGACTTTTTTACACGCTATCGGACCTGAACCTTGGGCCGTTTGCTATGTGGAACCATCCCGTCGTCCGGCGGATGGCCGTTATGGTGACAATCCGAACCGTTTGTTCCAACATCATCAATTCCAGGTTATCGTTAAACCATCGCCTGAAAATATTCAGGAATTGTATTTAAAGAGCTTGGAAACTTTGGGGATTCATGCAAAAGATCATGATATTCGCTTCGTAGAAGACAACTGGGAATCGCCAACCTTAGGTGCTTGGGGTCTCGGTTGGGAAGTTTGGCTCGACGGCATGGAAGTAACGCAGTTTACTTACTTCCAGCAAGTGGGCAGTATTGATGTAAAACCGGTATCCGTAGAAATTACGTATGGTTTGGAACGTTTGGCTATGTACATTCAGGGCGTAGAAAACGTGTATGATTTGAAATGGAATGAAAATGTAACATACGGTGATATTTGGCATCTCAATGAAGTAGAACAATCTGCTTACAGCTTCGATTTAGCCGATACGGATATGTTATTCACTTTGTTTGAAATGTATGAAAAAGAAGCTAAACGCATTTGTGAAGAAGGCTATATTTTGCCGGCTTACGACTATGTGTTAAAATGCTCGCACACGTTTAACTTATTAGATTCCCGTGGCGCCATCAGTATCAGCGAACGTACCGCCTTCATCGGTCGCGTACGCAGTCTCGCTCGTATTTGCGCTCAGGCTTACTTGGATAAACGTGAAGAATTAGGGTTCCCACTCTTGAAAGGAGATAAGTAATATGGCTGAAGATGTATTATTTGAAATTGGTGCTGAGGAAATACCTGCCGGCGCCATGCCCGGCATTTTAGCACAGCTTAAATCCTTAACGGAAACTAAATTGCAGGAACATCATTTAAAATACGAAGCGATTCGCACTATGGGCACACCACGCCGTATTACCTTAATGGTAGATGGTGCAGCGGATATGTCCGAAGAATTGAGCGAACGCCATAAAGGGCCTTCCGCCTCTATTGCTTATGACGCAGATGGCAACCCGACTAAAGCGGCTATCGGTTTTGCCCGTGGCAAAGGTCTTGATGTAGCTGATTTGGTAGTAGAAGACGGTTATATTTACGCTGAAACCAAAACAGCCGGCGTTAAAGCTATGGATATTTTCACGCAAATCTTGCCTGAATTAATTCATGGTTTAAGTTTCCCTAAATCTATGCATTGGGGCGATTTGGATGACAAATTCATCCGTCCTGTTCGTTGGATTTTAGCTTTATTGGGCACCGCTGTAATTCCTGTGGAATTTGCCGGTGTTCGTTCCTCCAACTTCAGCCGTGGCCATCGTTTCTTAGGTGAACGTGGTGTGCTTGTACAGCATCCGGCTGATTATATCAAAAACTTAGAAGATAACTTTGTTATTGTGGATCAAGATAAACGCCGTGACATGATTAGTAAACAACTTCATGATTTGGCGGATTCTAAAAATGCTACCATCGTATGGGATGACGATTTATTGGAAGAAGTTTTATACTTGGTAGAATATCCGACAGCTCTTTGCGGTTCTTTCGATGAAAGTTACTTGGCATTGCCTGATGCTGCGGTTATTACGCCCATGAAAGATCATCAGCGTTATTTCCCGTTAGTATCTAAAGAAGGTAAATTATTACCTATGTTCCTTACCGTTCGCAACGGTGACAGCCATAGTCTCGATGTAGTAACAGCGGGTAACGAACGCGTATTACGTGCTCGTCTCGACGATGCTAAATTCTTCTTCAACGAAGACCGTAAAAAAGCCTTGGCCGATCGCTCTGAAGGGCTTAAGAAAATCGTATTCCAAGAAGGTCTCGGTAACTTAGCCGATAAAACTGAACGTTTATTAGCTTTGGGTGCTGAATTCGGCGAAGCTTGCGGCCTTGGGGAAGACGCCATGGTTGAACTTGAACGCGCTACCGTATTGGCAAAAACGGACTTAACAACCGGTATGGTAACAGAATTCACTGAATTACAGGGCATTATCGGTAAAGAATATGCTTTACTCGACGGTGAATCTACAGAAGTAGCGGAAGCTATTTTTGAACAATATTTGCCTCGTTTTGCCGGCGATATTTTGCCTGAAACTCCGGCCGGTAAAGTGCTTAGCATCATCGACAAGGTTGACAATATCGTGGCTACTTTCAGTCGCGGCTTAATTCCAACAGGTTCCCAAGACCCTTATGCACTTCGTCGTCAGACTATCGGTGTGTTGAACATCTTAAGCAGCAGTGCTTGGAATGTTTCATTAGAACCGCTATGGCGTCAGGATTTAACGTTATTAGGCGTTCCGGAAGCTAAACATGATGAAATCGTAGGACAGTTGAATAACTTCTTTGCCCTTCGCTTGAAAAATATTTATCTTGATCACGAAGTGCCGCACAATGTTATCGAATTGGTATTATCCAATCCGACCGTTACGGTAGCTCAAGCTGACGGCTTTGTTAAAGCTATCATGGCGCATCGCATTGATGAAAATGTAGAACTCGTTCAAGCTTATACTCGTATGTATAACTTGGTTAAAAATGAAACTTACAACGCTGTTGATGAATTGTTATTTAGTGATGACGCTGAAAAAACATTATTTAAAGAAGCGGTTCTTGCTTACGAAAATTCACAAACAGCCCTTGAAAACAAGGATTATGATAAAGTAGTAGCCATTCCTGAAACATTGGTACCGGCTATTAACAAATTCTTTGAAGATGTTATGGTTATGGTAGACGATGAAGCAGTTAAAGCTAATCGTTTGCAATTAGTGCGTTTGGCCTATGAATCCATGGCGGTTATCGGGGATGTAAGTACTTTAAAATAAAACTAAATTACAATATCAAATTGAACACTTTCAAAACAAAATATAAGTACTTAAAAAATTTAGAATAAATCTGAAAGAGAGAGCAGATTTATATGATTTGGGGATGTTAATATGAATACTTTTACGCGAGCGGCCTTAACCGTTTTGGTAGGCCTTGTTATTTGGTTTTTGCCTCACACCGAGGCCATTAAGCCGGAAGGTTGGCAATTGTTGGCTATTTTTATAGCCACCATTGCAGGCTTTATTTTGCGCCCATGGCCTACGGGCATTATGGCTATTTTCGGCGTCGTTGCTGCCGTAGCGACTAAATCTATCACGATGGTACAGGCTTTGGGTGGTTATGCGGAAGCTAATGTATGGCTCATCGTGGCAGCTGTGTTTTTCTCCCGCGGTATCATTAATTCCGGCCTTGGTAAGCGAATTGCGTACACCTTAATTCACTTATTCGGTACCAGTTCGTTAAAGCTATCCTATGCGTTAGCCTGTGCAGATTTGATTATATCGCCGGCAACGCCGTCTAATACAGCCCGTGGGGGCGGGATTATTTTCCCGATTGTGCAAAATGTTTCACTGTCCTTCGGATCCAATCCACACGACAGCTCGTCCCGCAAAATCGGTGCCTTTTTGATGACTACGGCTCACACCATTAATACGATTACCGTTACCATCTTTTTGACTGCTTGTAGCGGTAACTTATTGATTACCTCCTTAGGGGCCAAATTGTTCGGTTATGATATTTCCTGGTGGGAATGGTTTCAAGCGGGCGTGATTCCCGGTGTGATTTGTATGATTTTAATGCCGTGGTTCATTTATAAAATCTATCCACCGGAAATTAAGGAGACACCGGAAGCACCGGCGATGGCGCAAAAAGAGTTGGATAAGTTAGGACCTATCACCAAAAGTGAGATTTATGTGGCTTTGATTTTTGTGGCTTGTATCATTTTATGGGCTACGGCTATCTGGACTAAATTGCATCCTACGGCAGTCGCTTTAATCGGCGTGCTCGCCTGTGTTGTTACAGGTTCATTAACGTGGGATGATATATTAGGTGAAAAAACCGCGTGGGATATACTCATCTGGATGGGTACCCTTGTCGGTATGGCCGGACTCCTTGGTAAGTTAGGTGTTGTTGCCGTTTTTGCGGATTTCGTAAGTAACTTCCTAAAAGGGTATGACTGGTTCTGGGCCTCTTTCTTTGTATCGGCGGCCTTTGTGTATTCCCAATATTTCTTTGCCAGCGGCACCGCTCGTATTACCGCTTTGTTCTCGGCTTTTGCGGCTATCTTGGTCGCCATGGGGGCACCGATACCGTTCACCATTCTGTTATTCGGGTTGATGAACAGTCCGGGCTGTACGTTAACGCATTATAGTTCCGGCGTAACGCCGATTTTCTTCGGTGCCGGTTATGTACCGCAAGGTACGTGGTGGCGCGTTGGCTTGGCTATCTCGGTTGTGAGTTTTTTAATTCACTTCTGGGGCGGTGTATTGGGTATGAAACTATTCGGTATACTTTAATTAGGCTGAAGTCATTCGTAAGTAGCGAAAATATAGGGCTGATGGAAATAGTTGGCCGTAGTAAAAATTTTACAAAAATAGACTTGCTATATATAGTTAGTATGTGATATTATAGTACTGTTATTTTGAGATAGTCCGCTGCCTATGAGGTATGGGTAAGAATGTCTACAATAAGGAGGAAAAAAAGTGAACATTATTAACGTAATTGAGCAAGAACAGCTTCGTGCAGACATTCCTGCATTCCGCGCCGGCGACACCGTTCGTGTACACGTAAAAGTTGTCGAAGGTACTCGTGAACGTATCCAGATCTTTGAAGGTTTGGTAATCAACCGCCAGGGCGGTAGCGTTCGTGAAACATTCACTGTTCGTCGTATTGCTTCCGGTGTGGGTGTAGAACGTACATTCCCACTTCACAGCCCACGTTTGGCTAAAATCGAAGTTATGCGTCGTGGTGTTGTTCGTCGTGCTAAGTTGTACTACTTACGTAGTCTCACTGGTAAAGCTGCGCGTATTCGCGAAAAACGCTAATTTCACAAATAAAGGGTTGCCGTTGGCAGCCCTTTATTTTTTGCATGTTATAATATAGTTAGTGAAAAATTAGCGAGTGATGAGTGAACAATTAGTTAGCGGTTAGTAAACAGTTAGTAAGCAATCACTAAGCACTTCATTAAATTACACGAATTGCATAAATTAAAAGTATTTTGATTATTATACATGTGTGCTACATTATATGTAAGTATATATAATCTGAGGGAATATATAAGGTGCGAATATTTTTATTATTTTTTACAGTGGCATAAAGATACTCGTATAAAAATCAGTTAAAGATGAACGATTAAGCTTAAAGGAGGCGATACTATGGCAGATACAAAGCAGGATATATTTCCGGTCGTACATTGGTTCCCGGGGCATATGGCGAAAGCTACCCGCATGATAAAGGAATATGTCAAAAAAGTAGACGTTGTCATCGAGTTGTTGGATGCTCGTATTCCGCGCAGTAGTGCCAATCCCGTAATCAGTGAAGTAGTGGGTCAAAAACCGCATATCGTCGTGTTGAATAAGTCCGATTTGGCTAATCCGCAAGCGACTAAGGAATGGGTTGCTTATTTCGAAAGCCAAGGGGCTACCGTGTTGGCGATTGATTCCAAAACCGGTAAGGGGAATAAACAGTTAGTTAAAGCTGTTGAACGTTTGGCCCAGCCGATTATCGACAAATGGAAGAATAAAGGGATTCGCAGCCGTTCCGTGCGTACCATCATTCTTGGTATCCCGAATGTAGGGAAGTCTACGCTGATTAATAAATTGGCCGGTGCCGCTGCTACGCGTACCGCTGATAAGCCGGGGCATACCAGAGGTCAACAATGGGTTAAAATCGGTAAGGATTTGGAACTTCTCGATACGCCGGGCGTATTGTGGCCTAAACTGGAAGACCAGCGTGCCGCCGCTCGTCTTGCTATGACCGGCGCCATTTCAGATGATGTGTATGATCTTGAATCGGTAATGAAACAATTACTTAACCAAGTTAATGAAGCGCAGCCCGGTTTATTAGCGGAACGCTATAAATTAAAGCCGGAAGAATTAGGCGATGCCGATACATTATTAGAAAATATCGGCCGTCGTCGTGGTTGTTTAGTAAGTGGCGGTATCGTCGATTTAGACAAGGCACGACGCATTGTGCTCACCGATTATCGCAATCAGAAGCTTGGTAATTTAACATTGGATAGCGTCAATGAAGAACCGTTAACTGCAGAGGACGAAACTAAGCATGACGAAGAATGAATTTGATGCCCTAACGGTAAAAGAAATTAAAACCCTTTTGGAAACCACTCAATTTGAGTTTGATGTGCTCTTGTGGGCTCAGGAAGATTCCCGAACTTCGGTTCGTAAGTTGGCCGCTGCTTACGTGATGCGCCAGAAGAAACAATTAGCGGAATTTCAACGTTTGAATGCCCTTTATACGTATGAAAACAGCTTCTATGAAGAAGGTATTTTTGAAGTGGCCGGCGTTGATGAAGTTGGTCGCGGTCCCATTGCGGGGCCGGTTACGGTGGCGGCTGTTATTTTGCCGCCAAATGCTCAAATCGAAGGCCTTAATGATTCTAAAAAAATTGCACCGCATAAACGGGAGCTTATTTATGATGAAATTATGCGCCAAGCCGTAGCGGTTAGTTGCATTTCCTACGGTCCTGAAAAAATTGATGAGCTCAATATTTATCGGGCTACGCAGATGGCTATGTATGAAGCAATTAATACCTTAAAGGTACCGGCGAAAGCCGTACTGGTTGATGCTATGCCTTTGCCGGACCTGGCTGTGCCGGTAGAATCACTCGTTAAGGGCGATTCTAAAAGTGCTTCCATTGCGGCCGCCTCAATTGTGGCGAAAGTAACGCGCGATCGTTATATGGAATCCTTGGAGGATGAATATCCGGGCTATGGTTTTGCCATCCATAAGGGGTATTTTACGCCGCTCCATAAAGAAGCCTTGGAATTGCAGGGGATAACACCGCTGCACCGCAAAAGCTTTGAACCCATTAAAAGCATGGTGGGCTTTGAATATCCGTCAAAAAGTAAATAGAATCCTATTTTGGAAAACCGGTCCTATGGCCGGTTTTTTGCATTCTCTATGTATAACTTTAGTTGTGTTATAGATGAATGATTACTATTCGAAAATGCATAAATATTCCTGTTTTATTAGAACGATTAACTGTATTTTTGTCAAGAGCTATGCTGTTGTGAAAACCCGATTCCTATGAGGTGTTTGAAGTACAAGGATTTACAGTTCTTTCAATAACTGATAAGGTAATAAGCAGATACTATTGATGCTTTGAGCAAAGCGAATCCATAAACAGCAGCATATGGACATTGCTTTATATATATGGGGAGGCTGTTATTTTTGACTAACAGAGAATTGGGACAGTATGGTGAATTAAAAGCATGTGAATATTTATGCTCTAATGAATATGAATTAGTGGCCCGTAATGTGCGGACTCGTTACGGTGAGTTAGACATTATTGCCAAAAAAGAGGGAATTTTGATAGTCATAGAAGTAAAAACGCGGCGCAGTAAGAAGTTCGGCCTTCCCTGCGAGGCCGTTACACAATTAAAGCAAAATCATATTCGTCGCAGTACCGAACTCTATTTAGAGCAGTACAGTAGTGGGGATATACCGGTTCGTTTTGATGTTATTGAAGTCTATGTATTTCATAATGATCAATTCCAAATCCGCCATTTAAAAGGCTGCTTTTGTTGAATAAGAGACTTATTTACTGAATCAATGGGAATAACCAAAGAATTTATAGGGAATAATTGGGTATTTATAGGGAATAATCGGGGTATTTATAGGGAATAATCGGGGGATTTATAGGGAATAATCGGGGGATTTATAGGGAATGTCGGTGTTTATAGGGGATGTTGGCGTATGTATGCAAAAACTAAAGGAATAGTTCTATATGGTCTGGTTGCTAAAGTGGTGACCGTTGAAGTTGATATAGCGAGGGGGCTGCCTTGCTTTGAAATAGTAGGTTTGCCTACGGCCGCCGTAAGAGAGGCCAAAGAACGGGTTCGTGCGGCGATTCGCAATGCAGGTTTCGAATTTCCCATGAAACGGATTGTCATTAATTTAGCGCCGGCGGATATTCGTAAAGACGGCTCAGGCCTCGATTTAGCCATCGCTATGGGCGTCCTATTGGCTTCGGAGGCAATTCCGCTTAATACCGCCAAAAGAGAGGATTTGGCTGAAAATGCGATATTTATTGGGGAATTATCGTTAGAAGGGCATTTAAAAGGGACGACCGGTGCTTTGGCATTGGCTCTTGGTGCGAGAGAACAAAATATACAAAAACTATATACGGCGCCGGATAATGGTACCGAAATGAAGCATGGTTTCGGTGGTGATGTAGTGGTAGCATCGAGTCTTAAAGATTTGGTGGCTATGGTCCTTGGGAAAATTCCGGAGATTATGGCCAAGCCCGCCACCCAAGGTACTCAGTTGCGTCAGCGACTTTCTGATTTTTCAGAGGTAAAAGGCCAGATTATAGCAAAGAAAGCCCTGGAAATAGCAGCCGCCGGTG
>NZ_SVCB01000131.1 GCF_015058545.1 Veillonella sp. | reverse complement strand
TTTTGGGATACGGAACTTCCACTACTTCCGTAACCGGATTTTATTCATCAATGCAAGAAAAGGACACGCAACAGTTATGTCGCATGTCCTTCCTCAAAGTGCATAGACTCTTTAGCGCCCCAAAATTTGACAAAGAGCCTATAAACATGTATGAAGAAGTTTGAAGTTTAGGTACTAAGTCTAAAGTTCGGAGCTTTAGACTTTATTAAGGTTAAGTCGTTCTCACGCCTGATGAACGACTTTGCCTTTTTTAATAACCGTTTCTACAATATTCACGCCCGTATGGTACGGTAAGAATTTGTAGGATGGGTATTGAAGGATAACGAGGTCTGCCTGTTTCCCTTCTTCAATGGAGCCGATTGTATCCGCACGCCCAACAGCGGCAGCTCCATTCAAGGTAAGAGCCGTAATGGCTTCTTCGGCGGTCATGCCCATATAGATAACACCGAGAGCAATCATAAGAGGTACAGAGTTGGTAAAACCGCTACCCGGGTTGAAGTCGGTAGCGAGTGCTACGGCACAACCGGCATCAATCATTTTGCGAGCCGGTGCAAACGGTTCTTTGAGACAAAACGCGGTGGTCGGTAATAAGGTAGCTACCGTATCGCTATTTGCCAACGCTTTAATACCTTCATCAGATGCATGTAATAAGTGATCCGCCGACGTACAGCCTAGTTCGGCACCCAGTTCGGCACCGCCCAAGGTTACGATTTCATCGGCATGGATTTTTAAGTCAAAGCCCATGTCTTTGGCTTGCTGCAAGTACTTGCGGCTTTCTTCAATGGAGAAAACGCCTTTTTCACAGAAGATATCACAGAACTGAGCGAGGTCTGCTTTTTTAACGTCCGGCATCACTTCCTTAACGAGGAATTCCAAGAATTCTTCATTGCGGCCTTTGTAGTCCGGCGGAATGGAGTGCGCCCCCATGAAGGTGCGCACGATTTCTACGGGCTGGCGCTGTTCCAATTCTTTCATGACTTCCAACTGTTTAAGCTCCGTATCGTGGTCCATACCGTAACCACTCTTACCTTCCACCGTGGTAATACCGAAAGCGAGCATCTTCTCTAAAATATCCATGCTGTGTTCAATCAACTCTTCCGATGAGGCATTGCGAGTGGCCTTCATGGTATTGTTGATACCGCCGCCCCGTTCCATGATTTCCATGTACGTCATGCCTTCCATGCGCCACAGGAACTCATCGGCACGGTAGCCGCCGAACACAAAGTGTGTATGCGAATCTACGAAACCGGGCAGTACCGTTTTGCCGGTAGCGTCAATCTGTTTGTCGGCCGGTACGGTTTTAGCCCATTCCGCCTCATCGCCGACGGCCACAATGTGACCGTCTTCGATGAGAACAGAGGCATTTTCATAGACTTTAACATCTTTCATGGCTGCCCCCTTAATCGCCGTATGACCTTGCGGTGTTACGACTTGGGCGGCATTTTTTATTAATAATTGGTCTCCCATGTTCAGCTCCTTTCGTTTTTCATATAGTCTTTCATTGTGTTTGTTAATAAGCTCTATGGAGCTTCTATGCGACTGCCAATCGCCTGCTGATAGGCTTGTATCAGTCTTTAATCACCTTAGCTGTCGGATATACTTTAGCCACAGCGGCTTTTACTTTCGCATCGTCGGCTACGAACGGAATCGTAATATGACCTACGCCGGCACGTGTTTTATTGAATTCAACAGCCGTTTCCATAGCGTGTTCGTTACGAGCCCAGGAACGACGTGCTACACCGCCGATAACGTCCCAAGATAAAGCGGAGCAGATGATTTCATCCACGCGATGGCTGCCGTCAAGCACGAGTCCAAAACCGCCGTTAATGGCTTTGCCGATACCGGTGCCGCCGCCGTTATGAAGGGCGATTAAGCTCATGCCGCGAGCCGCGTTACCTGCATAGGTTTGAATCGCCATGTCGGCCATAACATTGGAACCGTCTTTAATGTTGGATGTTTCACGGAATGGCGAGTCGGTGCCGGATACGTCATGATGGTCACGACCGAGCATAACCGGTCCGATTTCACCTAAACGAACGAGTTCATTGAAGCGAAGGGCAATGCGTACACGGCCTACTTCGTCCTGATAAAGGATACGAGCCTGCGTGCCCACTACCATCTGATTTTTTTCAGCGTCGCGAATCCAGTTATAGTTGTCGCGGTCTTGGTAACGGCGATCCACTTCGATGCATTCCATAGCGGCCTGGTCGGTCTTATGTAAGTCTTCCGGTTTACCGCTGAGGCATACCCAACGGAACGGACCGTAGCCGTAATCAAAGAGATGAGGTCCCATGATATCTTCTACATAACTTGGCCAAATGAAACCGTCTTTTTCATCGATGCCGTTTTTCGAAATTTCTTTTACGCCCGCATCATATACGGCTTTCATGAAAGAGTTGCCGTAATCGAAGAAGTAAATGCCTTTCGCCGTTAATTTTTTAAGAGCGGTGAAGTGAGCTTTCAACGTTTCATTTACGAGACCGTGGAATTTAGCCGGATCTTCCGCCAACATTTGTGTACGTTCTTCGAAGGTGATGCCTTTCGGACAATAACCGCCGTCATATACATTATGACAGGAAGTCTGATCGGAAATCAAATCAACGTGAACGTCGTTGTCTGCGATGTATTCAAGTAAATCAACGATGTTGCCATGGTACGCATAGGCTTTACCTTCTTTAGCCGCCATGGAGTCTTGAGCCATTTTAATTACTTCAGGAATGGAATCGGACACGCCGGAAATCCAGCCCTGATCTAAACGAGTTTTGATACGGGAGTAATCCACTTCCGCAATGATGGCTACGCAGTTCGCGATTTCAGCCGCCTTACCTTGAGCACCACTCATGCCGCCGAGGCCGGAGGTCACGAATAATTTACCGCTTAAGTCGCCGTCTACCGGAATACCGAGCTTCATACGACCGGCGTTCAAAATCGTATTAAATGTGCCGTGTACGATACCTTGCGGCCCGATGTACATCCAACCGCCCGCCGTCATTTGACCATAGTTGGCAACGCCCATTTCTTCAGCGATTTCCCAGTCTTTTAAGTTATCGAATAAGCCCACCATCATACCGTTCGTAATGATTACGCGCGGTGCTTCCGGTTTGGAGCGGAATAAACCTACCGGATGACCGGATGCCACAACGAGGGTCTGGTCCTGAGTCAATTCTTCCAAATAGCGTTTAATGAGGAGATACTGCATCCAGTCATGACATACGCTACCTGTTTCGCCATAAGTAACGAGTTCATACGGATAGAGTGCTACGGCGAAGTCCAAGTTATTGTCGATCATTACCTGGAAGGCTTTCCCTTCCACACATTTGCCTTTATATTCGTCAATTGGTTTGCCATACAAATTACCTTCAGGGCGGAAACGGTAACCGTAAATACGACCGCGTGTGGTTAATTCTTCCAAAAATTCAGGAATTAATTCATCATGATATTCTTCCGGAATATAGCGTAACGCATTTTTAAGAGCGACTTCGGTCTGTTCCGGGGTCAAACGGAAACCGCGATCAGGTGCCCGCCGAATGCCTTCTTGGAAGGTTTTCTTTGGCGGTAAGCCCTTGGAGAAGTCGAGTTTGATTGTCATTGCAGATTGTACAGTTGCGTTATTCATAGGTCCACCCCTTTTGCAAAATTACGACAGACAATATTTGTCATTCATCATTGGTACTTACATTACACTTACGCGTATATTTACTACCTTCTTACCTGTATTTTAAATAATTCTAATCTGAAAAACGTCCAAGAAAATCGAGCACAACTTGAATTATAATTTTGATTAATTTTAAGCTTTTTTCGGTATTTATCCGTAATTCACCAAAAATTTGACAAAATAACTATGAATCAACTTGAAAATAATAAAGCAGTTCCTAAATCCCGACCGCCCCAAGTGAACATGACTTATTGCTAATCGCAAAAATTTAGAAACTGCTTATTATATGACTATATTATTTTTGAAATAGCTATTTATTTGGCCACATCGTTTGCCTTATAGTATCAGCCTATATTTGCCATTTACTTATTTGGACAAATATTCATCGATAGCGCTGGCTGCCTGTTTACCGGCTCCCATAGCCAAGATAACGGTAGCTGCCCCGGTTACCGCATCACCACCGGCAAATACGCCTTCTCTCGTGGTAGCACCTTTTTCATCGGCAATAATACCGCCCCAAGATTCCGTATCAAGACCTTTAGTGGTAGATCGAATCAATGGATTTGGATTGGTGCCAAGAGACATGATTACGGTATCACAAGGAATAACGAATTCGGAACCTTCAATTTCCTTCGGACGACGACGGCCGGAGGCATCCGGTTCGCCCAATTCCATTTTGACGCATTTAACGCCGGTTACCCAGCCTTTATCATCATGAAGAATTTCAACCGGATTGGTTAAGAGATTGAATTCAACCCCTTCTTCCTTAGCATGATGCACTTCTTCCGCACGAGCCGGAATTTCATCTTCACTGCGGCGATATACAATCTTGGATTCCGAGCCTAAACGAAGGGCGGTACGAGCGGCGTCCATAGCCACGTTACCGGCACCAACGGTTACGCACACTTTGCCGATGGCAATCGGTGTGTCGTAGCTGTCGTCATACGATTTCATAAGGTTCGCACGGGTCAAGAATTCGTTGGCCGATAAAACGCCGTTCGAAGATTCGCCCGGAATATGCATGAATTTAGGAAGGCCTGCGCCGGAACCGATGAATACGGCTTTGAAATCTTCTTTATCCATCAAATCATCGATAGTTACGGTACGACCGATAATAACGTCCGTTTCAAACTTAACGCCCAAATTCTTAATATTTTCCACTTCTTTATTTACAATACGATCTTTAGGGAGACGGAATTCAGGAATCCCGTAGGCCAACACGCCGCCCAATTTATGTAAGGATTCAAATACCGTTACGTCATAGCCTTTTTTAGCTAAATCGCCGGCACAGCTGAGACCGGCAGGACCCGAACCGATAACCGCCACTTTAATGCCCTTAGGCGCTTCTTTTTCACCAAAAACAACGCCGTTGGCAAGGTTAGTATCGGCTACAAAGCGTTCCAACTTACCGATGGCCACCGCTTCGTTACGAATACCCATAACGCAGGCGCCTTCACATTGTTCTTCTTGCGGACAAACACGACCGCAAATAGCCGGCAAGGCACTTTGCTGCGCAATAATGCGCCCTGCTTCTTCAATATCCCCTGCTTTTAAAGCTTGGATAAAGCCCGGAATATTGATGTGAACCGGACAAGCGTCAACGCAACGAGGCACTTTACAGTTCAAGCAGCGCTGTGCTTCCAGCATGGCTTCCGTCTGGCTGTAGCCATAGCAAACTTCTTCAAAATTCGTAGCACGCACGGCCGGATCCTGTTCACGCACCGGAATGCGTTTCGCCTTATCCGTAAGTTCTGTTGTCTCAGATCCCTCTTCCGCTTTGCATGTGCAATCAGGATTTGGATTGGCTTTATCCATTTCACGGATTAACTTACGACCTTCTTCAGTTTTATACATGGTTTGACGTTGCATAGCATTGTCAAAATCTACCAGGTAGCCGTCAAATTCAGGGCCGTCTACGCAGGTAAATTTAACTTCATTGCCGATGGTAACACGACAAGCACCGCACATACCGGTACCGTCAACCATGATGGAGTTCAAGGACACTACGATTGGAATGTTCAATTCCTTAGCGGCAATGGTAGCGAATTTCATCATAATCATCGGCCCTATGGCAACGATGTGATTATATTCTTTGCCTTTTTCAATTAAATCTTTCATGCAAGCTACTACATTGCCGTGGAAGCCTGTAGAGCCGTCATCGGTGGCAAGGTACAAATTCCCCGCTA
>NZ_SVCB01000130.1 GCF_015058545.1 Veillonella sp. | reverse complement strand
CTTTTGGGATACGGAACTTCCACTACTTCCGTAACCGGATTTTATTCATCAATGCAAGAAAAGGACACGCAACAGTTATGTCGCATGTCCTTCCTCAAAGTGCATAGACTCTTTAGCGCCCCAAAATTTGACAAAGAGCCCAAAAAAGGCCTATGAAATTTCCACCTGTTTATGGTTTCCATAGACCTTGTTTTTCCAATTCTTTAATTGCCCGTTTTTCATCATCTGTAAGTTCGCGCTCCAATAAATCGGGACGCAAACGGCGAGTACGCAATAAGGCCTGCTGTAAGCGCCATGTGGCTATATTTTTGTGATGCCCGCTACGCAATACTTCCGGAACCTCCCAGTCGCGAAAAACCGGTGGCTTCGTGTACTGCGGCCCTTCCAAAATAGGCCTGTAGAAGGAATCTTCAATCGCCCCCGAAGCGGCTCCCAGAACACCCGGAATCATACGCGCTACTGCATCAGCCACAACCATGGCCGGCAGTTCACCGCCGGTAAGCACAAAATCGCCGATAGAAATCGTTTCATCGATTAAATGCTCTTCCACGCGATAATCGACGCCTTCATAATGGCCGCAAATCAGCACCAACTGGTCGTAAGTCGCCAGTTCGCGAGCCTTGGCCTGATTAAACGTAGTGCCCGTAGGACCTAAGAAAATAACCCGTTTTCGCAGCTCTTGAGCAGGTTTGGCCAATACATGCTCCACAGCTTCAAAAATGGGTGGTGCCATCATGAGCATCCCGGCTCCGCCCCCATAAGGTGTATCATCCACTTGATTATGCTTATTGTGAGCAAAATCACGGGGATTCGTTACTTCCATAGTAAGGCGCTCGGCCGCCATAGCCCGTTTAATGATGGAATGATCAAAAAAAGCAGCAAAGAACTCAGGGAATAAAGAAATAATGTCAATTCGCATAGTCTCACATTATCCTTTCCGGCCAAAGCCACTTCACCTAAGTCTCGGCTGCTCTATTAAATCCATTCCGGCGGATCGGCAATAATCTTACCGCCTTCAACATCAATATTTAAAATTACATGTTCCAACACAGGTAATAATAAATCAGGCTGACCTTCCTGTTTGACTACATACACATCATTGGCGCCCGGTTGCAATACATCAGACACGGTACCCAGTACATTGCCCTTTGTATCTTCCACGGTCAAACCGATGATATCAAAAATGTAGTAACGGCCTTCCGGCAATTCCACCAACTGGTCGCGGGGAACTTGGATTTCCTTGCGAGCCATCAATTCGGCAGCATTACGATCCGGCACTTCTTTAAAAGTCGCCAAAATAAATTGTTTATGATAACGAGCGGATGTGATGTGGTATTCTTTACCATCAATGTAGCAGGCATCCATCGTCAAAAACCGATCGGGAAAATCGGTCTGCGGCATTATACGAAGATCACCCCGCACACCGTGCGGGGCAACAATAACGCCTATGGTAATCAGCTCATTCCGATCCATTATTTACGGAAAGCGACAATTTTGCCGTCTTCGAGCAAAATTTCAGAACCCATTAAAGCGTCGAGGTCATCCCCAACTTTAACCGTAATGGTCTGTTCCATAGTGCCCTGACTAATTTCAGAACCAAGTTCAAGCTTTTCCGCATCCTTTAATTTGGCTGCTACGTCCGCCTTAAAGTTTAAACGTTTTTGCTTTTCTTCTTCAATCTGCTGACGTAATTGAATAAGACCTTGCGCATCGATTTTAGCTTGTTCACTGAGTAAACGTTTAGCTTGGAATTCGATTTGCTGTAAGTCCTGTTCAACAAGATCCAAACGCTGCTGAAGATCGGCAATAAGCTTAGCTTTGAGCCCTTCTGTAACTTTCGATTTGATAGCTACAGGAACACGTACTGTCATTTCTTCCATGTTTTCTCACCCTTTAGACAATATCAACGGATATTTTTTTGTTTTCTTTAATAGCTGCTGCTTTTGCGACAGCTCGGATTGCTTTAGCAATTCTGCCCTGCTTTCCAATAACCTTACCCATGTCTTCAGGTGCCACGTGAACTTCATAGACTTCCACATCACCTTTTACGGTCACGGTAACAGAAACGGCTTCAGGCTGCTTAACCAATGACTTCGCAATTAATGTAATTAATTCTTTCATCACAGTATGCCTCTCTATGAATTACTTCTTAGCATCAGCAAATTTCTGCATAACACCGTGCTGTTTGAAAAGGGAACGAACAGTGTCGGTTGGTTGTGCACCATTACCTAACCAAGTCAAAGCTTTTTCTTCATCAATGTTGATAACAGCCGGGGACTTAGTAGCGTCGTACTGACCGATAGTGTCTACCGGACGACCTTCACGAGGAGCACGGGAATCGGCTACAACGATACGATAGAATGGAGCTTTTTTAGCGCCCAAGCGAGTTAAACGAATTTTTAACATGTATATTTCACCTCCTTGTAAGAATATCTTCTATGATCAACCCATAAACGGTAAGTTTGGCAGTTTAGGTAACATACCTTTTTTACCTTTACGCATAGATCCCATTTTTTTCATCATCTTCTGAGCTTCTTCAAACTGCTTGATTAAGCGGTTTACATCCTGCACACGTGTGCCGGAGCCCATAGCGATGCGTTTACGGCGAGAGCCGTTCAATATTTTAGGATTCGTCTTTTCTTGCGGCGTCATCGATTGGATAATCGCTTCAATACGACGAATTTCTTTACTATCTAAATCTATATCTTTTAATTGATCTTTAACTTTACCCATGCCCGGAATCAAGCCAAGTAAATCTTGGAATTTACCCATTTTGCGGACCTGGTTCATTTGCTTCAAGAAGTCATCCAGCGTGAATTCATTGCGCCGCATTTTTTCGGCCAATTCTTTCGCTTCTTCCTCATTAACCAGTTCCTTGGTTCTATCAATCAAGGCACCCAAGTCACCGAGGTCGAGGATACGAGATGCCATACCTTCCGGTCTGAATTCTTCGAGACCGTCCATCTTTTCACTGGTACCCATAAATTTAATAGGGCGACCGGTTACGGATTTAATGGATAAAGCGGCCCCGCCTTTGGCGTCACCGTCAAGCTTCGTCATAACAACGCCGTCGATACCGAGGCGCTCATTAAACGTCTTGGCCGTCTGCACCGCATCCTGACCGATCATGGCATCCACGACGAGGAGGATTTCATGAGGTCGTACGGATTGTTTGATGTTGACTAATTCCGTCATGAGGACTTCGTCAATGGCCAAACGACCGGCCGTATCGATGATGACCACATCTTTAAGCATAGACGTGCTCGCCGCGATGGCATCGCGCGCTATATTTACAGGATTGGCACCCGGAGTTTCATCGGCAAACACGGGAATATCTATCTGTTTCCCCACTACTTGCAACTGCTTAATAGCGGCCGGACGATATACGTCGGCGGCTACCAACATTGGATGCTTACCTTTCTTACGTAAGTAAACGGCTAATTTACCGGCCGTTGTCGTTTTACCGGCCCCTTGCAAACCAACCAGCATAATAACTGTCGGCGGTTTGGAAGAAATGGTAATCCCGCTCTGAACGCCACCCAATAGATCGGTTAATTCATCTTTAACGATTTTAATAACCGTCTGTACCGGATTCAAGTTCCCGTAGATTTCCTGACCGATGGCTTTTTCTTTAATGTTATTGATAAAATCTTTAACAACGCCTAAGTTTACGTCCGCTTCAATCATGGCTAAGCGCACTTGACGCAGGGCTTGCTTCAGATCATCTTCTTCAATTTTGCCTTTACCTTTTAGGGATTTTAAAGCCTCTTCCAGTTTCTGGGTTAAATTCTCAAAAGCCATCCTACCCCTCCATCTGTGCAACTAATTGATATAATGTATTGGTGGAAGTGCGGAACTCATCCCGGCCCACACTTGCTTTCAATCTGTCTAATTCACTGCGCATGGCGCTCATCAAACGTTCTCGTTCTTCATACTGAGCTACCAAATGCAACTTGCTTTCATACATTTCCAATAATTGTCTGGCCCTTTGCATATTGTCATATACAGCCTGGCGCGATACGCCCATTTCCTCGGCAATCTCCGCCAACGACATGTCATCTTCATGATGCAGAACCAAACATTGGCGCTGACGCTCCGTCAAAAGAGCGCCATAGAAGTCTAACAGCAAGCTAATCAAAACTCTTTCTTCCATGTCAACTCACTCCTTCACGGTGTCAAGCTAAAAAACTTTACACGTTATTCTAACAGAGTTAATATACCCTGTCAAGGACTTTTCCTTAACATCTAAAACTTCTTGTCAATAGCTGCCTCTGCTTCTTTAATGCACTTCTTCTTATTGAAAAAAACAAATTAAAACTACCATCTTCATTATAACAGAAAAACACCACGATGCTCGCTTCATCGTGGTGCTTTTCTTTCTCGGTAGTGAATATTGAATTTTTATCTCTATTAGCGTACAGTTTGCAGCGCTCGCTAATACGGAGATTAGAAAATCGACTGAAAAACTGCTCGCTTCAGTCCCCCAGCTTCGTTCTCTACAGATAGTATATACCTCCCTCTCCATTTAGTAAAATTGCCTCTTTTTATATCTGTTATTACAAAAAGTAATAAAGCATTTAATTAAGTAGAACCTTAATCTATATTGATAAATGCCGTTGTTTCAGACTTGTTATCTTCTTTTATGTTAACTGAAGGCAAAAATACAAAGTTAACCAACAATGAAAAATCGAGGTTAATTAAGATTAACCTCGATTTACGTAATTTACTTTAACGTGTCTTATTTATTTTTGCTTTTTACTGCGCCTTACTTTGAACCACCTAAATCAGTGCTACCGATTATCAGTCAAGTTTAGCCCGTTTTAAACGAAGCGCATTCGTAACAACCGTAACGGAACTGAAGGCCATAGCCGTGCCGGCTACGATTGGTGTGAGCATACCGATGGCGGCCAATGGAATACCGAGACTGTTAAAAATAAGCGCCCAGAAGAGGTTCTGACGAATATTCGTCATGGTCTTACGGCTTAAGGTTACAGCCTGAACCAAGGTGTTCAAATCGTTACGAACAAGTACGATGTCAGCCGCTTCAACGGCAATATCCGTACCGTTGCCGATGGCAAAACCGATATCCGCCAATGTCAAGGCCGGTGCATCATTGATACCATCACCAACCATGCCCACAACTTTACCGGCTTTACGCAATTCGTCAATCTTACCGGCTTTATCCTGAGGCAATACTTCCGCCATAACATGGGTAATACCCACTTTGTCGGCTATGTATTGAGCGGTACGGCGGTTATCACCCGTAAGCATCCAAACTTCAATGCCGCGGTTCTGTAATGTCTTAATCACTTCCGGTACTTCCGGACGAACTTCATCTTCTACAGCCCATAAAGCTCTGATTTCACCGCCAACGGCTAAGAGCGATACGGAAGCGCCTCGTTCTTCTTCGGCGAGAACGGCTTTTTCAATCGTTTCATTCATATACCCTAAGGACTGCATCCAGCGGCTGTGACCTAATTGAACCATCTGATTAGCTACGACAGCTTCAAGACCATGACCGGGCACTTCTTTAAAACCGGTAACATTCGGTAATACACCGTTACCCAATTCAGTAGTACCATACGCTGCCATAGCTTTGGCGATTGGGTGAGTTGTCAAACTTTCGATAGCGGTCATAATACCGGTGTTTACTTTTTCATCACCGGCGAAGTTAACAGTTTTACTTACCATCAAGGTACCTTTAGTGATAGTACCGGTTTTATCCAATACGATGGCATTTAATTTGCCGGCTCGTTCAAGGAATTCGGCACTCTTAATCAAACTACCGTGTTCAGCACCCAAACCGGAGCCTACCATGATAGAGGTTGGGGTCGCTAAACCTAAGGCACAAGGACAGGCGATAACCAATACGGCCGTACCGTGCATGAGAGCTACGCCCCAAGTTGAATCAAAACCGAAATACCATACGAGAGATGTTAATACGGCTAGGGCAATAACGGTCGGTACGAAATAAGCAGCAACCACATCGGCTACACGCTGAATGGACGCTTTGGAGGTTTGCGCAGCTTCTACAACTTTAATAATCTGCGACAACATAGTGTCGGAACCGATTTTTTCGGCGCGCATGGTGAAAACACCGGTTTCGTTAACGGTAGCACCGATAACCTTGCTGTCTACGGATTTTTCAACCGGCAAACTTTCCCCGGTCAACATGGATTCGTTAACCGCCGATTGACCTTCAATCACAACACCGTCAACCGGAACTTTTTCACCGGCACGAACTTGAAGAATATCGCCAACCTGAACTTCGGCAGTTGGAATATCTACCCACTGACCGTCACGCTGCACGTGAGAAATACTTGGTGTTAAGCCCATCAATTTTTCAAGCGCTTCGGACGTACGACCTTTGGCTACTTCTTCAAGGACCTTACCTAATAAGATGAAGGTAATGAGCCATGCGGACGTTTCAAAATACATGTCGTGGCTGCCTACATACATATTGTAAATACTAAATAAGTAAGCTACCGAAGTACCTAACGCAACCAATACATCCATGGTCAAGGAACCGCTCTTAATAGCGCTCCAAGCACCTTGGTAGAACACGAGGCCCGGACCGAACTGAGCAACCGTAGCCAATACCAATTCTACCCAATGAGGCAACATAGGCCAGCCGAATAAATGGTTACCCATCATGCTGACCATCATCGGAATAGCCATAACGGCAGCAATAATCATACGATATAATTGAGGTTTGTAATTAACTTTTTCAAGTTTCTGAACCCCTTCTTCAGCGAGGGTAGCACCAAAACCGATACCCGTAATAGCTTTAATTACGTCATCAGGGGTTACCTTGCTGTCATCCGTATAGGTAACACTGCCTTTACGGGTTAAGAGGTTAACCTTTACATCAGCTACGCCATCCATGCGACTGACGACTTTTTCAACACGACCGACACAGGCGGCACAGTGCATGCCGGTGATGTCGAATTCATTACTTTTTTGACTCATATATAACACATCCTTTTAACTCTACTGTATTGCAATTAATTTCGCTAATTCAAACGAATCATAACGCATTGTTTATTTCAATAAATGATACACAACTTAGTGTCAATTAATGAATTTATTACTTATGGAGTGATTTATAAACACCCATCAATTCCGTAATGGCATCATCTTCCTTGCCGCTTTTAATGGCATCCACTACGCATGAGCGAGAATGACTTTCTAACATTAGAAGGCCAACTTAATATAAAGCCGCTCTTACGGCACCTATTTGCTGTAACACTTCTACACAATAACGATGATCGTCAATCATCTTTTCGATGCCTTCTACCTGACCTTTGATACGGCGCAGGCGACGAGTTAATTTCTCTGTTTCCATATCTGTAAGCATCTTACTTCCTCCTTACTCTATCTTAACAACAGCTTAAAACTGCTGTAAAAACGAAAAGCATCGGGGATTTTCATCTCCTTCTCGATACCCCTATGGGGTATCTCATCTGTATATTATGTTATACCTTCACCCCCAAAAGGTCAACAAGGGGGTATTGTGCAATTGTAAAAAATTACGTATCATAAAATACATAAAACACAGTAGCTATACTTAGCTTTATACATGGTCTTTAGGCCATTATTCGCATTTAAAATTTTCGATTTGATAAATACTATCATCCAAAATTAAAAACATTTTTACAGGGGGGTATATATGAAATCCTATATTACGGTTGCCAAAGAGCATCGTATTGAATATATTGTAGAAAAATCCCGCTTTATCGCCACCGCGATTCCCTGCGAAACGGAAGAAGAAGCGCAGGCCGGTATCGCCCGCATCAACAAGGAGTTTTGGGACGCCACGCATAATTGTACGGCTTACGCCTTAGGCCCCGGCCAAGAACAACAACGCTCCTCAGATAATGGTGAACCGTCCGGCACGGCGGGTAAACCGATGCTGGAAGTTTTGAAAAAGACGGGCATCACCAATACCTTAATTGTAGTCACCCGCTATTTCGGCGGTATCAAACTGGGCGCCGGCGGACTCATCAGAGCCTATTCCCACAGTGCGGCGGAAGTCATTCACGATGCACCGAAAACACTCTACGCACCGCGCCAAATTGTAGCCCTTACCATCGATTACAGCTATTACGGCGCTATCGAACGGTTTTTACAAGAGCAGGGCTATCACTACGAGTCAGAATTTGCCGAACAGGTACGCCTTTTAATCTATGTGGATCCGGCTGATATAAATACGTTGGCAACTACCATGACTAACCTAACTAACGGTCAACAGACGTGGGAGCCGTTGGAAGAAAAAATGGTAGCCCTCCCCTACAACGATTAATCTGCGATTCGTTTATACCCCATGGGGTACTGACAAAACTCTCGTACCATAGTACAATATAAAGTAAACATATAGTAAAGTAGTACGCCCAAAACTACATGTCATGACAATCCGACTAAAACAAAGGGAGGATTCTCATGGACACATCATATTATTACAACTTCATTATCTTGGTACAAACAGGCAATATGACTCAGGCAGCCAACATCTTACACATCACACAACCGGCCCTGAGCAAACAGCTTAAATATTTGGAAGCCGAATTCGGTACGCCCCTCCTGCATATAAAACGCGGTCAACGAGGGGCTAATTTTCGTCTCACCGAAGCAGGTCGCATTTTCTATGAAAAAGCCCAACAATTATGTGCGATTGAAGAGGCGACCTACGAAGATGTAAAACGCTTAAACTCTGCGGTGGAAGGGACACTCCGCATCAGCTCATCCGCCTCGCGCTCAACGGGGCTGATACAGCAATATTTACATGCTTTTTCACAAAAATATCCTTCCGTGCACTACGAAATTTACGAAGGTCTCATGAGCGATGTTACGGAGTCATTATTAAACGGACGCACCGAAATCGGTCTTTGCAATTCCCAAATGGTGGACACCAGCCGCTTCGATATTCTTTTTACCCAGCCGGAGTCACTCTATGCCGTATTTCGGAATGACGTATTCTGGAGCAGTCAGGAAAAAGACAGCCTCACGTGGGAGGAAATCGCCCGTTGCCCCCTCAGCCTATCCGGCGGATCGGTGCGCATGCTTATGCAAAGTGCGAGTCGCCTCTTTAACAACTTAAACGTTATCTCTGTAACGACTACCAAGAGCTCCGCCATCGAATGGGCGCAGCTTGGCCGATCGGTCGCCATTATTCCCATGGATTCACAAGAAAAAGTACATGGTCGCAAAATGTCGCGCATTCGGTTACCCGAGTTGTCCACCGGTTTTCACAAGAGCTTTATCGTAGTCAAAGGCCATACGCCTTCTTTGGTAAGCAAGCAATTCTTGGAATTCTACCAAGGAACGATGTAATCGTAGGACTCTATTAAAAGATACTATTTAGGGATAATGTAATTATAGATTTCTATCAAGAGATTATGTAATTGTAAATCCTATAATTCTTGATATTTCTATATTTATAAAATTGAATATTGTATGATTTTGTGATACACTAAGGGTAGTGGTACGATAACCACTCCCTTTTTTGTTTCTATTATTAATACGAAAAGGACAGATAACTATGAAAGAAATTTTAGGATTCCATTTAAATGGTTGCCCTTATTGCAAAAACGCATTCAAAGCCATCGACGAATTAAAAGCT
This sequence comes from Veillonella sp., assembly GCF_015058545.1. Taxonomy (GTDB): domain Bacteria; phylum Bacillota; class Negativicutes; order Veillonellales; family Veillonellaceae; genus Veillonella_A. Next base: position 996 of record NZ_SVCB01000130.1, on the reverse strand, counting down.
GAAAATCCACAATACAAAGATATTAAAATTAATTGGGTAGAAGATCAGGATGCTCACGAATTATTCAAAACTCATCCGTACGAATACTATCCAAATCTTTGGTTCGACTTGGATAAACAGTATGAAGCTCAACCGGGCGAATCTTACGACGAAACTAAACGCTTAATTAAAGCTGTTTTTGACAAAGCTTTATAATTCTAAAAAGCAACTAACAGCATAACGCAAGCAACCTAAAGAGTTCATCGGGTCATATGACCTAATGAACTCTTTTTTATACCCCTATAGAGTATCTTAACGTATTATATTTTCCGGATTATATTTTCTCTGCTATATATCACCAGTTCGTTTTCGCAATTCATCTTTGCTCAGATATTATGCAATTTCCTTTTTCAACTGATAAATCAAAAGCAACATGATGAACCATACCGGCGTTACAAAGAGTGCAACTCTCGTGGCCGGATTAAAGGCCAAGGTAACAATAACGAAGGCAAAGAACGCCAATACCAAGTAGTTCAAGAATGGGAATAACGGCATTTTAAATACGCTTTTCGCCGCCAAATCAGGACGCTTGCGAATAAACTTCATGTGACAAATAGTGATAATCCCCCAAATATAGAGGAAACAGAACGTGGCCACACTGGAAATAATAACGAATACCCCTTCCGCCACCACATATTGCAAGGCCACAACGAGGCAAATTACGAGTACCGATAAAAACAAAGCGTTAGCCGGCACCTGTTTACTCGTCAAAATTTCAAGAATCCCCGGTGCATGATTGCGTTTGGCCAACGAATAGAGCAAGCGACTCGTACTGAACACGCCACTATTGCAGGCCGATGCTGCCGATGTGAGTACTACAAAGTTAACCATGGATGCAGCCCCGACGATACCGACGGCCAGGAAAACCTCAACAAACGGGCTGCGATCGGGATTTACGGAATCCCACGGGAAAATACTCATAATAACACCGAGCGCACCTACATAGAATAAAATGAT
>NZ_SVCB01000129.1 GCF_015058545.1 Veillonella sp. | reverse complement strand
TTGTGGGATATTCGTCAGCATGTGGGCATGGTTTTCCAAAATCCGGACAATCAGATTGTAGCGGCCGCAGTAGAAGAAGATGTGGCTTTCGGACCGGAAAACTTAGGCGTAGAGCCGGCTGAGATTCGCCGCCGTGTCGATGAAGCCTTGGCCAGTGTTAATATGACGGAGTATGCCCTGCATTCCCCGGGACTTTTATCGGGGGGCCAAAAACAGCGTATCGCCATTGCCGGTGTACTGGCTATGAAACCGGATTGCATCGTGCTGGATGAACCAACGGCCATGCTTGATCCGGTAGGACGCAAAGAAGTATTGGAGACCGTTCATCGTTTAAATAAAGAAGAAGGCATTACTATCGTTTACATTACGCATTTCATGGAAGAAGCGGTGACTTCGGACCGTGTAGTGGTCATGAAAAACGGTAAACTCTTGCACGACGGTACACCTCGTGAAATCTTTTCACAGGTTCCGATGCTTAAAGACTTAGGCCTTGATGTGCCGGTGGCGGCGGAAGTGGCCGCTAAATTACGACTCGATGGGGTAAGTCTGTCGAATGAAATTATTACTGAGGAAGAATTGGGGGACCAATTATGCCAATAATTTTAAACAACGTTTCTTACGTGTATGGGGAGCATACGCCGTTTCGCAAAGAAGCGCTGAAAGGAATTAATTTAACAATTAATGAAGGCGATTTTGTGGGCATTATCGGTCATACCGGTTCCGGCAAATCTACTTTGGTACAGCATCTGAACGGGCTATTGCATCCGACGACGGGCCAGGTTACCATCGACGGTGTCGATGCGGCTCTTAAGACGGAAGAAGCTAAATTAATGCGTCATAAAGTGGGCATGGTCTTCCAATATCCGGAGCATCAATTGTTTGAAGAAACGATTGCGCAAGATATTGCGTTTGGTCCTAAGAACTTAGGTCTCAGCGCCGAGGAAGTGGACGCACGTGTACGGGAAGCGATGGACTTTGTAGGACTTGATTACGAAACCTATGCCAACCGCTCGCCGTTCCAACTCTCCGGTGGCCAAATGCGCCGCGTTGCTATTGCCGGTGTGGTAGCACTGAATCCGAGTTACCTGATTTTGGACGAACCGTCGGCCGGTCTCGACCCGTTTGGTCGTGAAGAGATTTTTCAAAAAATCATTGACTTACATGCCAAAAAAGGCATTACGGTAGTCCTTGTATCTCACAATATGGAAGATATTTCCCGCATGGCGAATCGCCTTATCGTCATCGATAACGGTAAGATTCAGCTTGATGGCAAACCTATCGATATCTTTATGAATAAACGACAGGAATTGCAATCGGCCGGCGTGGATGTACCGCCGGTTTCCAAGTTGGTGGAATATTTGCGCGACCGCGGCTTACCGGTTTCGCAGCAGGTTATCTCCGTAGATGACGCTGTTAAGGCGATTGAAGTTGCTTTAAAGGAGGTAAACCATGCTAAGTAATATTACTATCGGACAATATTTTCCGGGCGACTCCTTTTTGCATCGTATGGATCCGCGCGCTAAGATCGTAGCGACTATGATTTTTATCATCGCTATTTTCTTGGCGGAAACGACTTTGGCCTATACAGTGGTAGGCTTGTTTACGCTATTTACGGTGGCGTTATCGCGCTTACCGATGCGCCTCGTTTGGAACTCCGTTAAACCGCTGTGGATTATCATCGTATTTACCATGGGTGTTCATGTTTTCACGACACCGGGCACGATGATTTGGCAGTACGGCTTTTTACACATCAGTGAAGAAGGTTTGCGCATGGGTAGCTATATGGCGGCCCGCTTGGTATTTTTGATTATCTTCTCGTCATTACTTACATATACAACATCACCAATTCGTTTGACTGACGGGATTGAACATCTCTTGAATCCGTTCCGTCGTTTCGGAGTACCGGCGCATGAACTCGCTATGATGATGACTATTGCTTTGCGTTTTATTCCGACTTTGTTGGAAGAAACGGATCGCATTATGAAGGCGCAAGCTTCGCGCGGTGCTGATTTTACGACAGGCAGTTTGGTAAAACGGGCTAAAAATATGGTGCCTTTATTGGTACCGCTCTTTATCAGCGCCTTCCGTCGTGCCGATGAATTAGCGGTAGCTATGGAAGCCCGTTGTTATCGCGGTGGTGAAAACCGTACGCGCATGAAAGAATTGACCATTACAAGTTATGACTATATCGGCATTGCCGGCGTACTGGTGATTACGGTAGTATTATTAGTTTTACGCTTTGTGCCGATTGGCTAAGAATGTTATTAGCTAATCTATTCTGCAGCATGATTTGATGTTGTATTTCCTTATAAATTTTTGGAAGGAGGGCTGTCATTGGCGACAGAACAACGCAATATTCGTTTAATCGTTGCTTATGACGGCACGGAATTAAACGGCTACCAAAGCCAACTTAACGGCATTACGGTACAAGACTGCTTGGAAGCGGCACTCACTAAAGTATGCAATGAGCCTATCTCGATTTACGGCGCCTCGCGCACCGATGCGGGTGTGCATGCTAAGTTTCAAGTAGTAACCTTTTTCACAACCGGACGTATTCCCGTGGAAAACCTGACGCGGGCTTTAATTGCACACTTACCGCCTTATATTGTCATTCGCCGTGCGGAAGAGATTCCGTTGGATTGGCGACCACGTTGGAAAATAGTGGGGAAGGAATATATCTACACCATTCACAATGATGTTATTGAAGATCCCCTTGGCATGCGCTTTCACTGGCATGTAAAAAAGCCGTTAAATCGCGAGGCGATGATGGCGGCGGCAAAAGAGCTGGAAGGGACGCATGACTTCACCACTCTGCAGGGCGCAAACTCAACGCCGGCCAATCCGGTAAAAACTATGTTTGCCGTGGCGCTGCGGTTTGACGGACCGGCCGTGTATATTCACGTTATCGGGGATGGTTTTTTGTATCATATGGTACGAAATATTGCGGGCCTTTTGGTGGATGTAGGGCTGGGGCGAATCAAAGCCACTAAGATTCCGGAACTGTTAGCCGCTCGCAATCGACGTCTTATCGGTAAAACCGCACCGCCGCAGGGGCTTTGTTTGGAAGAAATTTTCTTTGACGAAGAACGACGCCAAGAGGTTATTGACAGCTTGTACGCATAATGGCAAAAGTTTTACCGTATAATATTTTATTTTTTAGAATTATGTTCAAAACGGGTAGCTATTAAATCGTTGTAAAGCGTTAAAGACGAACTATTTTGTAGGGATATATCATTTGCTCATAGCTTAGTGAATACAGTTACGATTTTAGCTTAGAATTTGTCTATGAATTTGAGCATATTCCTTTATAGCGGATTTCAAGTCATTTCTAATTCGAAAATACGATTTAGCAGTTTACTTATATACATAAGTAAAAAATTAATAAAATGCAAAAGTTTAGTTGAAACATTTTCGTGATTTTGGTTGTCTTGGTTGGCCAATTTGAGGCATAATTTTATGAAAAATCATTATGGTAAGGCTATTTCTAATGAAAAAGTCTTACCATTGATTACTTTAAAACGGTTGTTTAATGATAATATTGGTTGAATAAATATTCTTTATTGGCGATTTAATATGCATTGCATGATTAATGCTTCACTTTTTATACACTATAGAATATTACGATAATATAGCGAATTTAGCGGATTGCATCCAAGGCATAGGCATAATTTATCTTTAGCTGATGATGATTGATGATTTTGTATAAAAATGTTAAAATGTAAAGTAGTTGAAAGATTTAACAGATCCACTATACCAAGTAATGTTAATCCTAAGGAGGGTGAATCTTTTGCAAAAACGTAAAGATTTTATCTGGAAAATGGGTGGCCAGCAGGGCGAAGGTATCGAAAGCTGCGGCGAAATTATGGCCACAATCTTAGCTAAAGAGGGTTACTCTTTGTACAGCCAACGTTTATTTGCTTCCCGTATTAAAGGTGGGCATACAACGTTTGCATTGCGCATTGCTCTTGAGCAAATCATGACAGTAGGCGAATCCATCGACTTCTTAGTTGCTTTGGATCAGGAAACTGTTGACATGCACGGCAAAGAAGTTCGTGAAGGCGGTTATATTATTTGCGATAGCAAAGTTAACCCGGACTTCTCCAAATATGAAGGTGAGCCAATCACTTGCTTAGCCGTTCCTATTACCGAAACCGCCATGAAGCAAGGTTCCTTGTTAATGCGTAACATCGTTGCTTTAGGTATGTCGGTTGCTCTATTAGGATTTGAGAAAGCTCCGTTCAGAACAGCTATTGCAGCTCGTTTTGCTAAAAAAGCAGAAGATGTAATCGACAAAAACTTAAATGCTTTTGAAGACGGTTACAAACTTATCGTTGAAAAACGTGGCGAAGGCGACGTTGATACATTACCTGTACCTGAACCAAAAGATCAGATGTTCTTATTAGGTAACGAAGCCTTGGCTTTAGGTGCTATTGCAGCGGGCTCCCGTTTCATGGCATCCTATCCAATTACACCGGCTTCCGAAGTTATGGAATACATGATTAAGAAAATGGATTCCATCGGTGCTACCGTTGTTCAGACTGAAGACGAAATTGCTGCTTGTATGACTGCTATGGGCGGTGTATATGCAGGCGTACGTGGCTTCACTTGTACTTCCGGTCCTGGTCTTAGCCTCATGGCTGAATCCTTGTCCATGGCTTCCATGGCTGAACTTCCAATGCTCGTAATCGACGTACAGCGTTCCGGCCCATCCACCGGTATGGCTACTAAAGTTGAAACTTCCGATATCAATGCAGCTTGCCACAATGCACATGGTGACTATGCGAATATCGTTATTGCGCCAACCAGCATTGAAGAATGTTTCTATGAAATCCAGAAAGCATTCAACTTGGCTGAAATCTATCAATGTCCGGTAATCTTCATGCCTGACTTACAACAAGGCCTTAACAAACAATCCGTTCCTTCCTTCGATTTGGACCGTGTGCCTATCGAACGCGGTAAATTGATGAAAGAAGAAGATTTACCTGCTTTGGAACGCCCTCATTATTTCAAACGTTTTGAATTGACTGAAGACGGTATTTCTCCTCGTACTATTCCTGGTATGAAAAACGGTATGTTCTTGTCCACCGGTCTTGAACATAATGAAGAAGGTAAACCTGCTGAAGCACCAACTATGCACGTTAGCCAGACAGACAAACGTTTACGCAAATTGAGCACCGTTGCTGAAGTATATGAACCATTCCTCAATAATGCTAAACATGATGAATGCGACGTATTGGTAATCGGTATTGCTTCCAGCCGTGGCGCTATTGAAGAAGCCGCTGCTGAACTTGAAGCTGAAGGCGTTAAAGTTAACCACTTACAACTTCGCTTAATTAAACCGTTCCCTAAAGAACAGTTAATGCCATTCTATGAAAAAGCTAAAAAAGTCGTTATTTGCGAACAAAACGCAACAGCTCAATTAGCTGATATTTTCCGTATTAATATGCCTAACAAATGTAAGCTCCATAGTTGCTTAAAATATGATGGTAATCCATTCACAGCAACCTATGTGAAGAAAGCAATTAAGGAGGTTTTATAATATGGCACAAGTGACCGATTACAGAAATGATATTCGCCCTAACTGGTGTCCCGGCTGTGGGCATTATGGGGTACAGGCTGCCATTACCGATGCGGTAGCTCAGCTTGATATTAGTCCTGATAATTTAGCCGTTATCTCCGGTATCGGCTGCTCCAGCCGTATTGGTGGTTACTTCTATGCATACGGTGCTCATACGACTCATGGTCGTGCGTTACCTTATGCTCAAGGGGTAAAATTAGCTAATGAAGATTTAAATGTTGTTGTTTGCGGTGGTGACGGTGATGCCTTCGCTATCGGCATGGGCCATACTATTCATGCATTCAAACGTAATGTTAATATTACTTACGTTGTTATGGATAACCATGTTTATGGTTTGACTAAAGGTCAAACATCCCCACGTTCCGACATTGGTTTTGTAACTAAAACGTCCCCACGTGGTTCGTTTGAATCGCCATTGCCAATTTGCGAAACTGCTATTGCAGCCGGTGCTACTTTCGTAGCTCAAGGTTATATGATTAACCGTGCCGAACTCGTTGAATTGATTAAACAAGGCATGCAGCATGAAGGTTTCTCCTTCATCAACGTATTCAGCCCTTGCGTAACTTACAACAAACGTAACGGTTATGATTATTTCAAAGAAAACTTAACGTCCTTAACGACGATTGAAGGCTATGATCCTACCGATCGTGCCGCAGCCCTTAAAACATTGGGTGAACATGAAGGCTTGTTGACCGGTCTTATCTATCAAGATACGACGAAACCTTCCTTCGAACAAGCGTTGGCTGCCGCTAATGGTGGCCCACATGTACGAGCTTTGGTTCATGATGTAGTGAAACCTGATCCACTCATTTTCCGTAGCTTGTGCAACGATTTTAAATAAGATGTACGACAACAGTAATTTTAACAAGTGATGTGACGTCTTACCGGGTGCCATAGCGCTTGTATCGGTAACAGGCGATACCAAGGTGTCGCCTGTTACTCTGTTTACTGTTAGACAGTTCGTAACCATCCTGTCTTTAAATAAAACTAAGGAGATTATAAAAATGAATACTTTAAGTACAACAAAAAAGCTGACTATTTCAGGGCTTTGTTTAGCCATGTATATTGTGATTATGATGTTAACCCAAGGATTTGCTTTCGGGCAGTATCAAGTGCGTATTGCTACCGCTTTATACGGTTTAGCCGCCTTATTCCCGTTTTCCGTATTAGCTTTCGGTATCGGTAATTTGGTAAGTAACTTACTTATGGGCGGTTTAGGGCCGATTGATGCCATCGGTGGCTGCTTGGTAGGCCTTATGACGGCCGGCGGTATTGCGTATGGTAAAAAACGCGGCCTCGGCAATTGGATTGTCATTCCCTTTATTACATTGGTTCCCAGTTTGGTAGTGCCACTTTGGTTGGCACCGATTTTGAATTTACCGTATTTATTATTAGTATCTTCATTATTAGTGGGTCAAAGTATTTCTGCAGTAGTGAGCTTTTTTATTGTGAACGGCTTAGAACGATTTACAGCAACCATGCTAGGTGCGACTAAATCGGTAAACCAATCCACTATTGTTAACGGAAAAACGGCAACGGCTGCAAGCGAAGAAACTGCACCGGATGCAAATGAAGAAACTATACTTGATGTGAATGAAGCAAGTAAAGTGTAAGGAGGTGCCTCATATGGCAAGTGGTAGAAGTAGTGAAGAATTGCAGGGCGTACATGGCCTGGGCAGTCAAAAAACGGAATATCCTATGGATTATGCACCGGAGGTATTGGAATCCTTCGTAAACAAGCATCCGGGCAATGATTATTTTGTAAAATTCAATTGTCCTGAATTTACAAGCCTTTGTCCGATGACGGGGCAGCCTGATTTTGCGACGATTTATATTTCCTATGTGCCTGACGAACGGCTCGTAGAAAGTAAATCCTTGAAGTTGTATTTGTTCAGCTTCCGCAATCACGGCGATTTTCACGAAGACTGTGTAAACATCATCATGAAGGACTTAATTAAGCTCATGGAGCCTAAATACATCGAAGTGTGGGGCAAATTTACGCCACGTGGCGGTCTTGCTATCGATCCGTATGCGAACTACGGCAAACCGGGCACTGAATGGGAAAAGGTAGCGAAAGAACGCTTACATTTCCATGATATGCAGCCGGAACGGGTAGCGTATCGCTAAAAATAAAGTATATTAGCTAAAATCTAATGATAGGGCTAATCTACCTTGCAATAATAGTGGAATATAGTATAATAGCCGTAAGATTTAGTTTGATACTAAGTCTTGCGGCTATTTTGTCATGTAAGCCTTATATGATTCTTACTTTTTCAGAAAATTTACATTATTAATATCTATTTGATAATGAATGAGATATAATAGAGATATAGGTAAAAGGCTGTCGGAGGACAGTCGTAAATTCGTTTAGGTAAACAGGTAAGGAGTGACATGAGTATGTCAGAGGTATATTTTACGTCTTTACGCACACGGGTAGGGGAAAGCTTGTTAGATAAGTTGGAACGCCTTGTGCGCCGTGCGGGCATGGACAAAATTGATTTTAACAATAAGTATGTCGCTATTAAAATGCACTTTGGCGAACCGGGCAACTTGGCCTATATTAAACCGCCCTATGTAGCCCGCATTGTCAAAATCATCAAAGAATTGGGCGGTAAACCATTCCTGACAGATTGCAATACTTTGTATGTAGGCGGTCGTAAAAACGCTATCGATCATATTGAATCGGCTTACCAGAATGGTTTTAATCCTTACAATACGGGCGCTCATGTGATTATCGCCGACGGCTTAAAAGGCTTGGATGAAACATTGGTGCCGGTTCCGGATGGGAAGTATGTCAAGGAAGCTAAAATCGGCAAAGCCTTAATGGATGCGGATATCGTAATTTCCATGACTCACTTTAAAGGTCATGAATCAGCCGGGTTCGGTGGCGTTATTAAAAATCTCGGCATGGGCGGCGGTTCCCGGGCGGGCAAAATGGAACAGCACAGCGCCGGTAAACCTTTCGTGCAGCAGGAAATCTGCGTAGGTTGCCATAAATGTGAACAATATTGTGCCCATGATGCGGTCCATGTAACGAATGGCAAATCCTTCATTACGGAAGAAAAATGTGTTGGTTGCGGTCGTTGTGTTGGCGTATGTCCGGTTGATGCTATTTCACCACGATGGGATGAAGCGAATACCGTATTGAGTGAAAAAATGGCGGAATACACAGCAGCTATTGTTCGCAATCGTCCGCGCTTCCATATTAGCTTTGTTATGGACGTATCGCCATATTGCGATTGCCATGGTGAAAATGATATGCCAATCGTACCGGATGTAGGGATTATGGCATCCTATGACCTCGTAGCGCTCGATCAGGCCTGCGTGGATAAAGTGAATGCACAACCGCCAATGCCGGGCAGTATGCTTGACGAAGCGGAAGAAAAGAGCTGGGATCATTTCCACACCATTTCGCCGAATACCGACTGGGAAGCAGCCCTCAAACGTGCTGAAGAAATGGGACTCGGTACTAGAAGTTATGAAATTGTGGAAGTAAAATAGTAGCAAAAAAAAGAGCAACAGCCTCGGCTGTTGCTCTTTAGCATACATCGTAATGTACTTATTATTTGGAGTACAATTCGACGATGAGCGTTTCGTTAACTTCGATAGGAAGTTCGGAACGTTCAGGAAGACGGTTGAAAGTACCTTTGAAGGCTTCCAAGTCTTTAGTAATGTAAGGAAGTTCGAAAGAACGAAGTTCCTGGAAGTTTGTTTTGAACATTTCGTTGTCGCGGGATGCTTCGCGAAGTTCGATTACATCACCAGGTTTGCACTGGTAGGAAGGAATGTCTACGCGACGGCCGTTAACAAGAATGTGGCCATGGTTAACCATCTGACGTGCTTGACGGATGGAGTTACCGAAGCCAATGCGATATACGAGGTTGTCAAGACGGGATTCCAACAATACTAACATGTTTTCACCGGTAACACCCTGCATTTTTTTCGCTTTATCATAATAGCGTACGAACTGGCGTTCAAGCAAGTTGTAATAAGCTTTAACTTTCTGTTTTTCTAATAATTGTAAACCGTATTCAGACATTTTTTTCTGACGTTGGTCTTTCTTTACGCGCTTTAAAGCTTTGGAGTGACCGAAAACGTTCACACCGAAGCGACGACATAACTTAAAGCGTGCTTCTCTTCTCGTTGCCATGTGTTTATCACCTCATAGTAAAAAATAAAAATATAATGGCGTATCCAAATAAGATACCCAATAATGATAGCATATACGGGGCTAACTGTCAATTTATATTGCCTAATTATCCGTAGTTTATTGCAAGGTTATTGACCATTTCTTGTCCCTTTGAAAACGCCGGTTAACTGGAAACCGATATATCGACTATTTTCAATTAGGTGCGGTTTTAATTGCTGTTAGTCCAATTATTTTACTGTGCTTTAGGTTATGAATTAATAAATATTCAAAAAGTATTCATGATAAGGATGAATGTGTTTTTCAAGTGAATAGTATTATAAATCAATACAAAATTTTGAGATTTTTTATAAAATTGGGTGAAAAACGAAAGTCTTTAAAATGCATTATCACAAATTTTATTCAATTTTTTTATAAAGAAAACTGCTTTCAATATTCGTTGTATCTTATAAACATGAAAAAATCATGAGAAGTGATGCATATATTATTATCAAGTAAATTATAGGGGATATAGCACAAAAAATCCATACTTGTTTGATTGGGTATAGTTATTTTTCGTTGATTAAGAGGATTTATAAATGAATGAATAAAATCATTAATAAATGTTTTGAATAATACCGCCAATGTCATCATTTAATGTTCGAAAGTATCGATAAATTTATAAAATTTTTGTACATATCTCTTTTCTAACTGAATCAATACATGGTATACTAAGGTTAAAGAAGAGAGACATCCTTCGTCAGTCGTTGGAGGAATTTTATACGTATTATGAATGTATGAATATGTAATGCATGAAAAGGAGATGATAAGATGGATGAACTACCTACTCTGCAAGAGTTACAAAGTTTTATAACCTATAGTAAAATGGGTAACTTCACGTTAGCTGCTCAAGCTGCTAATATTACACAATCTGCTTTTAGTGCGCAGATGAAAAAACTGGAACGTTTGGTTGGTGTAAAATTAATAGCTCGCTCTACCCGTGGTAGCCGCCTTACAGCGGAAGGTGAGAAGTTCTTACCGGAAGCAGAGCATATTATTGAAATACTGGAACGTGCTATTCATAGCATTCGTTTGGCCAACAAGTTGGAACGGCCTATGCTCAACGTAGGTATTTTGCGGAGTATCGGTGACGTGCGTATGAATGCGCATGTATCGTATTTTCAACAGACTAACCCCAATTTCTCTATTTCCATTTATGACATGGAAGAAGAAGAAATGTTACTGGATTTGCGTGAAAACCGCATTGACATTGGTACTTGCTACTTGCCAAATAATAAAGATATGAGTAGCTATGAAAGTATTGCTATCCGTGAAGATTCTGTAGTTTATTATGCGCCTAAGCGCGAATTACCGGCCGGTAAAGTATTGAACACTGAAGAATTGTTGGATTATCCAATGGTTATGTATCCACCAAAATATTTCATGAGCCATCGTTTGAAATCCTACTTCTCGGAAGAAGGACGTCAGTCCTTACCACATTTAGTACGTTTATCTAATCCGTATGCCATGATTGACTATTGTCAGCGCAATGAAGCAGGGGCTTTAATTTCCCGTCATTTATTGGATGCACTTGGCATTAAGGATGGTATCTATGCATTAGCCAAACCGTTAAATCTTCAGGTTTGCTTTGTATATCGTAACAACAACTCTAAATGGGAAACAATGAAAACGTTTATGGATTACATTGTTCAAAAAGTAGGAGTTAACGGCTGATTTTGGGGAAAAATTAGTTTTGTGCTTTACATAAGTTTGTCTCATCAAATGAAAACGCGGTTTGTACCTTTTGGTCAAACCGCGTTTGTTGCATTATTTTATTTGGAATTCGGAAGTAATTAGATAATAGAGCATGTGATGTATGCTCATCTCCCTAAATAATGCCTAGTTAAGTGCTGCCGGATACATAGCCCTAACTAAATAATAGGTTTAGGCATACCCGGATAGGTAATACATATCTTAGAAGTTTACATCCTTGCCGTAGTAAGCTGCTTCGTAGATTTTCTTAATGTCTTCTACGGTTGGTTTACGTGGGTTAGTCAAGGTGCAAGCATCTTCAAGAGCGCGTTCGCTCATGCGATCGAGAACGGCTAAGAATTTATCTTCCGGAATAACAGTGTTTAAACCGTCTTTAATCGTTTTGCTTAAGCCTAAGCGTTTATTGAGATTCCAGATAGCACGTTCGATGTTTTCAATACCGAGAAGGCCTTCTAATTGAGCGTATTTCTGGGTAGCTTTTTTGTTGTATTGAATGATGTATGGTAACAAAATCGCATTGGCTTCGCCATGTGTTAAGTGGAATTCACCACCGATTTTATGAGCCATACTGTGAACGATACCTAAGGAGCAGTTGGTGAAGGACATGCCGGCCATAGTGGAGGCGTTATGTACTTTGTCGCGTGCTTTAATATTGTCAGGTTCCTGATAGGCTGTTTCTAAGTATTCAAAAATCAATCTAATCGCATGGAGTGCCAATGGATCGGTGAAATCATCGGCTGCTGTAGATACATACGCTTCCACAGCGTGTGTCATTACGTCCATACCGGTTTGTGCTGTAATGAGCGGTGGCATTTTGGATGGAATACGGCTGTCTAATAAAGCAATATCCGGTACTAAATCAGGGGATACCAATGGATATTTAATATTGTTGTCCGTATCGGTAATTACGCTGAATGCAGTGATTTCCGAAGCGGTACCACTGGTGGAAGGGATACCGATGAGGCGAGCTTTGGTGCGTAATTTAGGGAAGTTGAATTTCACAAGCTCCATGAAATCATAGCCCGGGTATTCGTAGTATACCCACATGATTTTAGCTGCGTCCATAGGGGAGCCGCCACCTAAGGCAATAATCCAATCCGGTTGGAATTCAGCCATTTTAGCTCCGCCTTCAATACAAGTTTTGATGGATGGATCCGGTTCTACACCGTCAATAATTTGAACTTCCATGCCGCCTTTTTCAAGTTGGGCTTTTGCTTCGTCGAGGAAACCAAATTTGCGCATGGAGTTACCGCCCGTAACGATGGTGGCACGTTTGCCTTCTAATTTAGACAAGTGAGTGAGAGCATCGTCACCATGAATGATGGTGTGTGGAATTCGAAAAGTTGCATAAGCCATGGGAATTACCTCCTAATGTTTACATAATTCGAACAGTGTTTATATTTGTATTGTACGCTTTTTTCAAGATTAAAACAATGTATAAAAGTGATTTTAATTATGAATAATTTAAATAGTAAAGCCACTGAAAATGAAGCCGGAGCAACATAGATTTCATGCGGATTGTTATATAATATACAGGTATTATGTGCTAATTTGTTCGCATATACATGAAAAAATATGTCTCATTCATGAGTAAAGAGTATTTGACATTTCTTCGAAAAAGTAAGATTTAAACAATAATTTCACGTTTTGTGAAGCAAAAATTTTAAGTTGATTAGAAGGACTAAGGTACGTAGAAGAATTAAGAGACTTAGAAGGACTAAGGTACTTAGAAGAACTAAGATACTTAGAAGAGCTAAAATAATTAGTCCTTAAATTAATCAGCTGTATTAAGAGAGTGTAAAAGTTTAAGTTCATTATAAGAAACGAAGGTGGATATATGAAAAAAATAGCTATTTTAGTCAATGAAGATACGATGCAGCGTTGCTCTTGCGGCGGTTGTTTAGGTGCATTCATGGGTAAGAAAGATTCCTTTGCCCGTTATGAAGGGGAAGAGATTGAATTAGTCGGATTTAGCCATTCCGGCGGTGATTTAACGAAAAAGCTGGAAACCCTTCGCAAAAAGGGTGTGGATGTGGTGCATATTTCGACGTGTACGAAGAGTAAAAACGAAGATTACGAAACCATTGCCGATGCTTGTGCTGAATATTTTGACGTAGTGGGCTACACGCACGGCAGTCCGGATGGTAAAGGTAAGGGCAAAATGGCGGTAGAATTAAAAGCGCGTCAGCCGAAGGAGGCAGAATAATGGAATTACGTAAAAGCCAAACTTTTTTCTTAGGTTTGCAATATGTATTAGCCATGTACGCCGGTGCTGTTATCGTACCGATTATCGTGGGCAGTAGCTTAAATCTGACTACCATGCAGATTGCCTATTTAATCGGCGCCGATTTATTGACGTCGGGGATTGCGACGTTGCTTCAAGTATGGCGCAATCGCTTTTTCGGCATTGGCTTGCCGGTAGTGCTGGGCTGTACGTTTACGGCCGTATTTCCTATGATTGCCATTGGTAAAGAGCTGGGCCTTGGGGCTATTTACGGGGCCATCATTACATCCGGTCTAATTGTGTTTATCATTTCTCATTGGTTCGGTAAATTAGTGCGATTCTTCCCGCCGGTAGTAACCGGCTCCATAGTGACTGTTATTGGCGTTACCTTGGTTCCCGTAGCTATGAATAATTTAGCGGGCGGCCTTGGCAGCCCGGATTTTGGCAGTGTTATGAATTTGAGCCTCGGTTTTGCCGTTTTGGCCTTCATCCTTATTTTGAATCGCCTTTTCAAAGGGTATATTCAAGCTATTTCTGTATTGCTGGGGCTCATTGTGGGCACGATTGCAGCGTTCTTCTTAGGTATGGTTAACTTTGCGCCGGTGGCGGAGGCTACTTGGGCTCATATTCCGCAGCCGTTTTACTTTGGCCTACCGACATTCCACGCCAGTGCTATTTTGACTATGACTATTGTGGCTATGGTAAGCATGGTGGAATCCACCGGTGTATTCTTGGCCTTAGGTGAAATTTGCGATCGTAAATTAACACCGAAAGATTTGGCTCACGGCTATCGTGCGGAAGGTCTTGCTTCCATCATCGGTGGGATTTTCAACTCCTTCCCGTATACGACGTTTTCACAAAATGTGGGCCTCGTCGAATTATCCAAAGTTCGTAAAACCAC
>NZ_SVCB01000128.1 GCF_015058545.1 Veillonella sp. | reverse complement strand
TTTTTCTCTTTTAATTCTTCGTCGGACATTTCCGCCAAGTCGGTCGGATTCCCTAATGGCCCTACGAAATCTGTCAAAAAGTCGCCTTCTTCCAATTTGGCGAGTTTTTGCGTGGAGTCACCCAATGTTTGGAAAACGATACTAACAGTACCTTCTTCGCGATCATAATCGGTAATAGTGAGCGGCACACGTTCACCGTATTCACCGTGTTTTACGATTACAAATTGACCCGGTAAAGCCGACTCCGCTAAACGTGGTGCCAAAATATCATATTGGTACATATTAGCATGTAAAACGATTTTTCTTACGATTTTAAACAAGAGAACTCACTCCTTTATGGACCTAAATACCTGTGACCGGTTTTACTATACGGCTGCGACCTCTTAGTCGAGCCTCAACTCCCTACACCGATCCTGTTACCTAACACCTTTAATACTACCAATCTTACATGATTATTGTGCTTATCATAATACTTATTTTACACTCTGTAGAGTAATATTAAAAATTACATTTTCGCATATTTAGTCCGAACATTGTTAAAAATACCTAAAAAAACAGAGCGGTTTATTAAAAAACCGCTCTGTTCATTTACTTTTTAAAGTTTATCATCACTTTGAAATAGCAATAAATCCCATGCCATCAAGTTTCAAGTAAAACTATAGGCTGTGATTTCTTCACGGCTTATAAATTTACTTTTTGTAATAAACTTTGTTCTTTCGCATCAATAGTTTCTTCGATGGCAGCCATTTTCTGATTTAAATCGGCCACAAACGCTTCATCTTTGATACTGCCTAAGTTAATTTTTACGTTTAAGAATGCACTATGCACGGCTGTTCTGGCGTTCATGGTCGCTACAGCACCGTCAGTAACCGCATTTTGGTTGCCCTTTTCGATAACCGCTTCAGCGAGTGGCAATAATTCATTAGCCAATTCACCGATATGATACGGAACCAAAGCAGCTCCTTTGGTCGCTTCCTGAATAGCTGCGGAACGAGCTTTTTTGTCTTCGTCCGTTTCTTTAGGCAATTTGAAAGCCGCCATAATTTTATTGAAAGCTGCACTGTCTTCATCAATATATGCCAAGAAGCGAGCTTTCATTTCATGTGCTTTCGCCTGGATGTCTTTCATTTCGGCTTCAACAGCAGCATATTTTTCTTTACCGATGGTAAGCGATGCTACCATTTCGATTAAAGCGGCCCCGGCTGCACCGTTAAGTGCCGCAATACTGCCGCCGCCCGGAGCCGGCGAATCGGAACCAGTTTCATTGATAAATGCTTCTACAGATAAAGCTTTTAATTCCATGTGTTTCCTCCCAATTAAGTTCAGTATGCATGAATTTTTGCAAGCTGATTTTAGAATAAACCGGTGATTTTGCCGTCCTCATCGATATCCATATTGAGGGCCGCCGGTTTCTTAGGTAAGCCCGGCATAACCATGATATTGCTGGTCTGACAAACGATAAAGCCGGCACCGTTAGCAATACGCACGTCTTGTACGGTAATGTTAAAGTCTTTAGGTGCACCTAATAAAGCCGGATTATCGCTCAAAGAATATTGTGTTTTGGCGATACAAACAGGTAATTTATCAAGGCCCCAATCTTCCAACTGTTTAATTTGTTTTTTCGCATTGGCTGTAAATTCAACGCCGTCGCCGCCGTAAATTTTCTGCACAATTTTCGTCAATTTGGCCGGAATACTTTCTTCCTTATCGTACATAGTGGTAGGTTTGAAGTCGGTACCTTCTACCATGGTGGCAATCTGTTTAGCCATGTCGATACCGCCGTCGCCGCCTTTTTCCCAACATTCGTTAAGGCTTACATCTACGCCGTAGCTATCACATTTCTGTAATAACTTCTCAATTTCGGCCGGTGTATCGGATGCGAATTTATTAATGGCTACCAATACCGGCAAACCGAAAGCACGGATGTTTTCAACCTGTTTGGCAAGGTTTACAAAACCGGCATTAACAGCTTCCACATTTTCTTCGTTTAAGTCCACTTTTTTAACACCGCCATGCATTTTGAGCGCACGAATAGTGGCTACGATAACAACGGCATGAGGGAATAAATTGCCGTATGGGCATTTGATGTCGAGGAACTTTTCAGCCCCTAGATCGGCACCGAATCCGGCTTCCGTAATTACAATATCACCCAATTTAAGAGCCATTTTAGTAGCTAAAATGGAATTACAACCATGAGCAATGTTAGCAAACGGGCCGCCATGAACGATGGCCGGTGTATGTTCCAAAGTCTGTACCAAGTTAGGTTTAATGGCGTCTTTCATGAGCATAGCCATGGCGCCTTCACAGCCGAGCTGATGTACATAAACCGGTTGATCATCATAGGTACTGCCGATAACGATACGGCCAAAGCGTGCTTTTAAATCCTGAAGGCTTGTTGCCAAGCATAGCGCGGCCATAATTTCAGACGCTACGGTAATCATGAAATGATCTTCACGAGGGAAACCGCATACTTTGCCGCCCATCCCCACAACTACGTTGCGCAGAGCACGGTCATTCATATCCATAACGCGTTTCCAGCTGATTTGACGCACATCAATGTTCAATTCATTGCCTTGATATACATGATTGTCAATCATAGCGGATAATAAATTGTTAGCTGCCGTAATGGCATGCATGTCACCGGTAAAATGAAGGTT
>NZ_SVCB01000127.1 GCF_015058545.1 Veillonella sp. | reverse complement strand
CTTTTGGGATACGGAACTTCCACTACTTCCGTAACCGGATTTTATTCATCAATGCAAGAAAAGGACACGCAACAGTTATGTCGCATGTCCTTCCTCAAAGTGCATAGACTCTTTAGCGCCCCAAAATTTGACAAAGAGCCCTATTAATGTTTAACAATACTGCTTAATATTTTTTATACTCTTATTCCTCTTCTTCAGGAAGGTCCGCGTTGTGGTAAACATCCTGAACATCATCCAAGTCATCAAGGGCATCGAGCATTTTTTGCATTTTTACAGCGTTGTCCCCTTCAAGAGCGATGGTGTTGTCAGGTACCATGGTGATTTTACTTACCATGGTTTCGATATTAGCATCGGCCAAGGCTGCTTCAACAGTGTCATAATCTTCCGGAGCGGTGTAAATAACAAAACTGTCATCTTCCACTTTTAAATCTTCCGCACCGGCTTCTAAAGCAAGCATGGTCAATTCTTCTTCGTCATGACCTTCGCTGTCGATTACGAAGATACCTTTACGGTTAAACATCCAAGCTACGCAACCGGTTTCACCGAGGTTACCGCCGTTCTTGGAGAACGCATGACGCACATCGGCTGCCGTACGATTACGATTATCGGTCAAACACTCAACCGTTAACGCTACGCCGCCCGGGCCGTAACCTTCATAGGTAATTTCTTCGTAGTTATCCATATCTGTAGCGCCTACGCCTTTAGCGATAGCGCGTTGAATATTATCTTTAGGCACGTTGTTTTCACGAGCTTTTTGTAAAGCCAATTTTAAACGCATGTTACCAACCGGATCGCCACCGCCCATACGTGCAGCAACCGTAATTTCACGGCTGATTTTAGTCGTTACTTTTGCTTTCAACGCATCAGTTTTACCTTTTTTATGTTTAATATTGGCCCATTTTGAATGTCCGGACATTGTACTTCCTCCTATAATAACCTGAATGATTCTTTGGTGCTTCCTTTGCATTCTGCTTTATTTATATTCTGCTTACGCGTGCTGTCTTCTTATAGCATTACACGTTAATAGCGCTATGCTTTTTCCCACCACGCTTCGCCACGCAAACGATCCAAAATAATGGATACGGCACTGCGTACCGACAGATGATTGTAATCACCGTGACCATATACAGGTTCTAAAATATAATCAAATTCTTCCATAGTTTCTTTGGTCATGCCATAACCGGTACCAAATAATACTAACACAGGGCGCGACCCCTTTTCAAGCGTTTGCCGCATCCATGCGTAAGTTACCGTATTATCATAAGTACGTGCATCGGTTGTGGCGATAATCGGCGGGTCACCCTCAAGGGCTGTCACTTCCTCAACAGCGGCTCGTATCGAGTTGACCAGTGCCACTTCACTGAACGCATTTTTGCGGTCGGGATTGTAGGTACTGCCAAAACCGGTTTGCCAGTGCTCCATAATCTGCTTGGCCAAATCACGTTGGGCCGGTATGTTGTGAATCACAAAATAACGACTCACATCATACGTAATAGCCGCCCGGGCAATATCGTGAATATCATAATTCGTAATCGCCGTCGTAATGACTTCGCCATGCTTATTATAGATAGGATAATGAACCAAGCCTATATATAAATTTGCCAAGGTTATTCCTCCCTTTTTATTCGCTGCTCTCCATTATAATGAATTCCACCGTTCGCCGCAAATAAAATCTATAAAAAAATCTATAAAAAAATCTATAAAAGTCTGAAAAACAGTAAAAAGATTCGTTACACCGACGAAACCGCAAAGTTTCATCAGATGCAGCCGAATCTTTTTACTTAATGTATCAGTCGCTTTTTACTGAGCGATTATTTTTTAATATTGTAAAAAACGTCTTCCCCGCGATACTGAGCAGTTTCAGCCAATAAGTCTTCGATGCGAAGCAATTGGTTGTATTTAGCTACACGTTCGCTGCGAGCCGGTGCACCGGTTTTAATCTGGCCGGCATTAACAGCTACAGCGATATCGGCGATAGTATTGTCTTCGGTTTCACCGGAGCGGTGGGAAATAACACAAGTGTAACCGGCACGTTTTGCCATTTCAATAGCGTCAAAAGTTTCAGTCAAAGTACCGATTTGGTTTACTTTGATTAAGATCGCATTGGCAGTATCGGATTTAATACCTTTGGCCAAACGTTCAGTGTTAGTTACGAATAAATCATCACCAACGAGTTGAACTTGGTTGCCAAGGCGTTCAGTCAATAATTTCCAACCTTCCCAATCTTCTTCGGCAAGGCCGTCTTCGATGGAGATGATAGGATATTTAGCTACTAAATCAGCATAAAATTCAACCATTTCAGCGGCCGTTTTTACTTTTCCTTCACCGGCTAAATCATATTTGCCGTCTTTGTAGAATTCGGAAGAAGCCGCATCAATAGCCAATTTGAAGTAGCTGCCCGGTTCATAACCGGCTTCTTTAATAGCTTCGCAGATAACCTGTAAAGCTTCTTCGTTGGAGCCGAGATTTGGGGCGAAACCGCCTTCATCACCTACGCCGGTGGCAAGGCCTTTAGCTTTCAATACGTTTTTCAACGTATGATATACTTCGGCACAAGCGCGTAAAGCTTCTTTGAAAGATTCAGCGCCTACCGGCATAATCATAAATTCCTGAATATCTACGTTGTTGTCGGCATGAGCACCGCCGTTTAAGATGTTCATCATAGGAACCGGCAATTCTTTGGCATTAGTACCGCCAAG
This sequence comes from Veillonella sp., assembly GCF_015058545.1. Taxonomy (GTDB): domain Bacteria; phylum Bacillota; class Negativicutes; order Veillonellales; family Veillonellaceae; genus Veillonella_A. The sequence continues at coordinate 6,209 of NZ_SVCB01000127.1, read as the reverse complement.
ATACTGGAACAATGGTAAATCAAAAGAAGCGGCAGCTGCTTTAGCTACAGCCATGGACACGCCGAGAATTGCATTGGCACCAAAATTACCTTTGTTAGGTGTGCCATCAAGTTCAATCATCAAACGGTCGATAGCTACTTGTTCGGACGCATCATAACCGATAATTTCAGGACCGATTTTTTCATTCACGTTTTCTACGGCCTGTTCTACCCCTTTACCGAGGTAACGACCTTTGTCACCGTCGCGAAGTTCTACGGCTTCAAACATGCCTGTAGAAGCACCGGATGGAACGGAAGCAACACCGATGGACCCGTCTTCTAAATACACTTCCACTTCAACAGTAGGGTTGCCACGGGAATCCAAAATCTCTCTTGCGTAAACATCTGTAATCATTGCCATAATGTGTTACCTCCTTGAAAAGAACACTTCTTAAAAGTATATTTTTAAATACTTTTATATACTTAAATCGGTTATATGTAACCGTTTGCAAAAAATTTAATGGTTTTATTTTAAACCGGTGAGCCCTTTGTATAAATTGACTCAACCTATTCAAATTCTTATTTTTTAACCAATAAGCTGTGACCGGTCATATCAGCCGGTTGCGCAATACCGCCCAAATCGAGCATTGTCGGAGCTAAATCACATAGTTTACCTTCGGTAAGGCTGTCATTTTTATGCGTTTCACTAACTAAAATAAGCGGTACCGGATTGGTCGTATGAGCCGTATGCGGCGCTCCCGTACGATGGTCAACCATCATTTCCGAGTTACCATGATCGGCGGTTACCAATAAATGACCCTTTACTTTATTAATAGCTTCCACGATACGTGCTAAGCAAGCATCCACAGTTTGTACTGCTTTTTCGGCAGCTTCCAACACGCCCGTATGTCCAACCATATCAGGGTTGGCAAAGTTCAAAATAATCATATCGAACTTGCCGCTTTCAATAGCAGCCACTACTTTATCGGTTACTTCGTAAGCACTCATTTCGGGCTGTAAATCATAGGTTGCCACTTTAGGGGATGGCACCAAAATACGTTCTTCACCGTCAAATACATCTTCTTGGCCACCACTAAAGAAATAAGTTACATGCGCATATTTTTCGGTTTCCGCAATACGCAACTGCGTATAACCGCCATCAGCTAATACTTGCCCCAATGTATTCGTGAGCAGTTCTTTTTCATACACAATATGAGTAGGCAAACCGTCTTCATACTTGGTCATAGTAGCCATATAAATCGGCAACAAACCTTTAACTCGATTGAAGCCGGTAAATTCAGGATCTACCAACGCTCTGGTGAGCTGGCGAGCACGGTCCGGTCTGAAGTTGGCAAAAATCACCGCATCATGAGCTTCAATAGCGCCTTTGGCATCCAATACTACAGGCACTACGAATTCATCCACCACCTCATTGGCATACGATGCTTCAATCGCCGCTTTAACAGAATCAGCTGTAACACCAACACCATCAACAATAGCTTGGTAGGCTTTTTCAACACGTTCCCAACGTTTATCGCGGTCCATGCCGTAATAACGACCGCCGATGGTGGCGATTTTACCAAGGCCGAGCTGAGTCATATAAGCTTCTAAATCTTCTATATAGGTAAGTGCGCTTTGCGGCGGTACATCACGGCCGTCCAATAAAGCATGAACGTATAATTCAGTAACACCTGCGTCTTTAGCCCCTTTAATAATCGCTTTAATATGATCTAAGGAGCTGTGTACACCACCGTCGGATACCAAACCGATAATCTGTAAACGATGAGCTTTCGCCTGTGCATATAATTCTTTAATAACAGGTTTTTCAAAAAAAGCTCCGTCTTCTGTATCTTTGGTGATTCGCGTCAATTCCTGATACACAATGCGACCGGCCCCGATATTTAAATGACCTACTTCAGAATTACCCATTTGGCCTTCCGGTAAGCCTACAGCGAGACCCGATGCCTGTAATTGTGTATGTGGATAGGTTTCCCATAATTTTAAAAAGTTCTCAGGCTTAGCCTGTACGACCGCATTGGTAGGGTCGTTCACATCCCCTATGCCGAACCCGTCTAAAATGGTCAGCATCACGGGAGCTTTTAATTTTGCCATACACAAACCTTTCTATATTCAAAATATATTATTCGTAATTAAACTATGATAAGTTTTACCGTCTATTATTTACTATACAGTATAACTTTATAATCTTTATCTAGTATGCGTAAAAACTTAGTAAATGAATTCAAATGGTCAAAAATTAATCAACCTTAGGCTTAAATAATCGTTAATCAACCTTAGAGTTAAATAAGCATTAATCAATCTTAGGCTTTAATAATTGCCATGAAATCATCTGCTTTTAAGGATGCACCGCCTACTAAAGCACCGTCAATATCCGACTGCGATAAAATTTCCTTAGCATTACTGCCTTTAACACTGCCGCCGTATTGGATACGCAATGCTTCAGCTGTTTCCTTATCGAATAAAGCGGCCACTTTGGCACGAATGGCTGTACATACTTCCCCGGCCTGTTCCGCAGTTGCCGTTTTACCGGTACCAATAGCCCAAATCGGTTCATAAGCAATTACCATTTGACTTACTTGTTCAGCCGTTAAGCCTTCAAGGCCAGCCGTCAATTGGCTGTCAATAAACGACTGTGTCTCATTGGCTTCACGCTGTGCCAAACTTTCGCCGACACATAAAATCGGGATTAAATCATATTGGAAAGCGGCTTTTATTTTCTGATTAATTAAAGCGTCGGATTCACCGAAATACTCACGACGTTCCGAGTGACCGAGAATTACATAATGACAACCTACATCGGTAAGCATGAGTGGCGAAACTTCACCGGTAAACGCCCCTTTTGGCTCAAAATACATATTCTGAGCGCCTAAGCGAACATCCGTATCTTCAATTAAATCAGCTACCGTGCTGAGACCGGTAAACGGCGGACAAACCACCACTTCACGAGTCGCTTCACCTTCAGCGAGAGCTGCTTTAATGCCTTCCACTAAAATGGTAGCTTCCGCTAAATCAGTATGCATCTTCCAATTGCCGGCAATAATTTGTTTACGCATGGCTCCTCCTTATTTATCGGCTAATGCCACGATACCCGGTAAGGCTTTCCCTTCTAAATATTCCAAGGATGCACCGCCACCGGTCGAAATATGAGAGATTTTATCGGCAAGACCGCTCTTTTCAATGGCTGCCACCGAGTCACCGCCACCAACAATAGTCGTTGCGTCAGCTTCAGCTACGGCTTTAGCTACCGCGTTAGTGCCGGTTGCAAAATTATCCATTTCAAAAACGCCCATAGGTCCGTTCCAAACAATCATCTTCATTGGTTTTAACACTTCCGCAAACGCTTTTTGTGTGTCCGGACCAATATCAAGGGCCATCCAGCCTTCTTCAATGCCGTCGGCCGGAACTACTTTATGATTAGCATCATTACTGAATGCATCGGCTACCACAAAATCAGTTGGCAATAGCAAATTCGTATTTGTTTCAGCAGCCTGTTTAATAAGTTGACCTGCCAATTCGATTTTGTCCGCTTCCACTAAGGATGAGCCGGTTGGATATCCTTTAGCGGCAATAAAGGTATTGGCCATGCCGCCACCAATGATAAGCACTTCTACTTTTGGCAATAAATTGGAAATAACTTCAATTTTATCGCTTACTTTAGCGCCGCCGATAATAGCTGCAAACGGGTGTTCCGGATGTTCCACGGCACCGCCGACGTATTTAATTTCTTTTTCCAATAAATAGCCCGCTGCCATTGGTAAAAATTTAGTAATCCCTTCTACGGATGCATGAGCACGATGAGATACACCGAAAGCATCATTGATACCAACTTCGGCAAGGGATGCCAATGCTTTGGCAAAATCTTCACCATTCTTTTCTTCTTCTTTATGATACCGTAAGTTTTCCAACAAAAGAACGTCGCCATCCTGCATAGCTTCTACCGCTTTATGTGCGGCTTCACCGACACAATCATCGGCAAATGCTACCGGTTTGCCCAATAGTTCACTGAGACGAACAGCGCATGGCTGTAACGTAAATTCAGGCTTACGTTCGCCTTTCGGACGTCCCAAATGAGACGCTAAAATAACTTTGGCACCTTTACCGATTAAGTAATTAATAGTCGGTAAAGTAGCACGAATACGCGTATCGTCAGTAATGACACCATCTTTTAAAGGTACATTAAAATCTACGCGCACAAATACACGTTTATGGGCTACGTCGACGGACTCAATTGTTTTTTTCATAACGGCCTCCTATATGTTAACGATACAGCTTATAAAAAATAAGCCTATCTCTCGTCATTAGCTTATAAATGGCAAGCAAAAGAGGGGACTATCTGCATAGTCCCCTGCAAAAATTATAAACCTTGATCAGCAATGAATTTAGCTAAATCAACGACACGGTTGGAATAACCCCATTCGTTATCGTACCAGGAAACCACTTTTACCATATTGCCTTCCATTGTCATTGTCAAATCAGCATCAACGATGGAGCTGCGTGGGTCACCGTTGAAGTCGTGAGATACGAGCGGTAAATCAGAAACACCTAAGATACCTTTCAATTCACCTTGTGCTGCTTCACGTAATGCGGCATTGATTTCTTCTTTCGTTGTTTCTACATTGAGTTCAGCTACCAAGTCGGTAATGGAAACGTTTGGTGTAGGCACACGAAGAGCAAAACCGTTTAATTTACCCTTTAATTCAGGTAATACCAAAGCTACCGCTTTAGCAGCGCCGGTAGTTGTAGGAATAATGGATAAAGCAGCTGCGCGAGCACGACGAAGGTCGCTGTGCGGTGTATCCAAAATGCGTTGGTCATTAGTATAGGAGTGAACCGTAGTCATCAAGCCGCGTTTGATACCGAATTTTTCATTCAATACTTTAGCAAACGGAGCCAAGCAGTTAGTTGTGCAACTTGCATTGGAAATGATGTGGTGGTTTTTAGGATCGTATTTGTCCTGGTTAACACCCATTACAATAGTAATGTCTTCTTCTTTAGCCGGTGCGGAAATGATAACTTTCTTAACAGAACCGCCCAAATGCTGAGCTGCGTCATCACGTTTGCGGAAACGGCCGGTTGCTTCTACAACAATTTCAACGCCTTCAGAAGACCAGTCAATATTAGCAGGATTAGGATCATGGAATACACGAACTTTTTTGCCGTCAACCACGATATAGTCACCGTCAACAGTCACTTCTTCTTGCAAGTTACCGTGTACGGAATCATATTTTAATAATAAAGCAGAACCTTCAATATCGCCTAAGTCATTAATAGCCACTACTTCTACGTCAGGGTTATTAAGCGCTGCACGAAATACACATTTACCGATACGACCAAATCCATTAATACCAATTTTAACTGCCATGATGGTTCCTCCTAGAGTGTAAAAATTAATACCTAAACAGTTTTAAAATGTGAGTGTTTACGATTTAAATAAAACAATGTATGACTAATAATAAATCATAAACACTATGACTAGCTAATACTTAGTAGCGCTGCTATTGATTCAGCTGCACTTTCATCAATAATAAGGGTACCTTTGCGACAGGCTCTCATCACCCCGATAATTGCTTTGGCTTTACCGGCACCACCTGCTACAGCGATTACATGCGGTATAGACTCAATATCAGTAAGGGCTATGCCTACATTATTGGTCGTATACACAATGTTGCCGCTAATGTCACAATAGTAACCCAAGGCTTCCCCAACAGCACGTTTAGCGCGCAACGTAGAGCGTTGTGCATCTGTTATATGCCGCTGTGCTGCCATGTGCAAGGCTTCACCGATGCCAAAGATTAAAATATCGGTTTGCTTAGCCAATTCCATCACTTCTTTGATTTGTGGTTCCATATTCATCAAAATGCTCAACGCGTCTTGCGACAAACCATCAGGTAGATGTAACATTTTGTAGGTACTGCCGATTTTCTCGGCAATCACCGAAGCAATCACATTTGCTTGATATTCTACCCGTTCGCCGATTCCGCCGCGAGCCGGAATAATGGTAGCCTGACATTTCTTGGCCGGCAAAGCATCTGCCATATTGGCCATTGTACTGCCGCCACTTACAGCTAAGACACTGCCCGGATGCAATACCCCTTGCAACACTTTCGCCGCCTGGAAGCCTAACTCTTTACGTTCCATGTCGGTTTCCCCACCGCCACTGGTAATAATCACTTCATCAATTTGCAAAACTTCTTTAAGCTTTGCTTCAAG
>NZ_SVCB01000126.1 GCF_015058545.1 Veillonella sp. | reverse complement strand
TTTTGGGATACGGAACTTCCACTACTTCCGAAACCGGATTTTATTCATCAATGCAAGAAAAGGACACGCAACAGTTATGTCGCATGTCCTTCCTCAAAGTGCATAGACTCTTTAGCGCCCCAAAATTTGACAAAGAGCCTATTATATCGTTATACGTTAATCCCTCTTTTTTATTCACTTGATTAATCGGGGCTTATAGGACTGTATCATTCAGCCTGCTGCACAAGCCCTTCAATTTTAATGTACGGGCTGTTATCGGGTCCCTCTTCAATGAGAGCATCCACAGCGAACACTGTTTTTAGAAGCTCCGCTGTCATAACCGCTTTAGGAGTGCCGACAGCTGCCAAATGACCTTCATGAAGTACCGCCACCTGATCCGAATAGCGAGCTGCCTGATTCAATTCATGAAGTACCATGACAACCGTAAGCCCCTGTTCACGATTCAAACGACGCAACAGCTCCATCACTTCAAACTGATGATTAATATCCAAATAGGTCGTCGGTTCATCCAAGAGAAGAATATCCGGCTCCTGAGCCAACGCCATAGCAATCCATACGCGCTGCCGTTCCCCACCGGATAACGAAGACACCGGTTGATTGCGCAAATGCGTCGTTTTTGTTACAGCCATGGCACTCTCAACGGCTTTACGGTCTTCTCCGGCCGTATTACGCCACCAATTTTGATGAGGAAAACGCCCACAATAGATAAGCTCTTCCACCACCATATCACGGGGCACTTCCGGCGACTGCGGCAAAAATGCCATGCGCTGCGCCAACGTACGCGGCGAATAGGACGACGCCTTTTGGCCACTAATATAAATGTCCCCGCCAATGGGTTTTACACTGCCCGTAATACACTTTAAGAGCGTACTTTTACCGCACCCGTTCGGTCCGATAAGCGTCGTAATGGCACCGGTCGGTACATCCCAAGTGATACCTTTTAAAACATCTTTTTGCTCAAAAGAGACCACTATATCCTTCACCGTAATAGCCGGCACCCCTACTGTTGTTGCCGAGGCTTGTACTTGATTACTCATAGTCATCATGCATCCCTCCGCAACAAATATAAGAAGAACGGCGCACCGAAGAAGGCCATAATAATGCCTACCGGCACTTCTACGGGACTAAATAGCACACGCCCCAAAGTATCACTCATAACGAGCACGGCCGCCCCTAAAAAGGCTGAACCGGGCAACAGAAATTTATAATCGGAACCAATCAGCATGCGCGCTACATGCGGAATAACGAGCCCCACAAAGCCGATAAGGCCGGCCACACTAACCGCACTGGCAGCGAGGAACGCGGCCACTGCCGTCATGGTAAAACGGGTCTGTTCCACCGGTAAACCAAGGCCTTTGGCCGTTTCATCACCAAGGCTTAAAATCGTCAAGCGCTGGGAGCCTAAAAAAGCCGTCAACAAGCCGATGAGCGTGTACGGTGCCAAGAGGTATACTTGCGGCCAACTACGCGCCGAAAGGCCCCCTACCATCCAAAGTAAGGCACCTTGCACGCGGTCACCGTAGAATACGAGCAACGCAGAAATACCGGAACCTAAAAAGGCCGCTACCGCCACCCCGGCTAAAATAATACGGGTCGGTCGAATCCCGTTTTTCCAAGCCAAGGCATACACCATGAGAGCCGCCCCTAAAGCGCCAACGAAGGCCACCAAAGGCACTAAATACTCCCAGCTCGGAAAAAGAATGAGGATAATAACACCGGCTAAACCGGCCCCGGACGAAACCCCTACAATCTGGGGGTCCGCCAACGGGTTTTTCATAACCGCCTGTAAAATAGCACCGGCTACGGCCAAATTGGCACCTACCAAGGCGGCCACAATATTACGAGGAAAACGGATATTCCAAATAACCATCTCCTGCGTATCCTTGAGTTCGGAGCTCCACAAAGTATGCCAGATTTTCGCCATCGTAATGTCGGCGGAACCGAATACGAGTGAAATAACCATGGCTGCCAAAGCTAAGGCCAGAAAGAGGAGTACCAAAAAACTTCGTTTCACATTTCGATGCCGTTCATTCGGTAAAACTTGGCCTACTTCGGCCCCATTTTTTGTATCTTTACTCTGATTAGTCATTTTTCTTCGACTCGTTGTCTTGGACAAACAACATGCCGTCACGTTTTACGCCGGTATAAAGAAGCGCGTTTACCACGGAAGCGGCAATCGGACTGCCACCTTTATTGCCTTTCACCGTAATGTACGGTACCGGGGATACTTCCATTAAATAATCTTTCGATTCCGCAGCGCCTACGAAACCTACCGGAATGCCGATGATAAGCGCCGGTTTAACCCCTTCTTCCAAAGCGAGACGCAACACTTCGTAAAGAGCGGTCGGAGCGTTACCGATGGCCACGATTTGACCGTCCAATTGTTTACCGAACGTACGCATAGCGGCGATAGAACGAGTTACGCCCAATTCTTTCGCCAATTCAGCAACTTTTTCATCTTTAATGAGGCAATGCACTTCACTGCCGCGAAGGGCCAACGCCGGTTTATTGATGCCGGTACGCACCATTTCTACGTCGCAGTACACGTGAGCACCGTTCTGCAACGCTTCAATGCCTTTTTTAACCGCATCAGGACTGGTACGAACGAGCTTGGCATATTCTACGTCACCGGATGCATGAATAGTACGGGAATATACACGCACTTCATCATCGGTGAGGTTTAAATCTTTAACATAGGGATAAATAATTTCCATACTTTTATCTTCAATGGCTTTAGGGTTTTTAATGTAATCCACTTGTTTTGTCCTCCCATAAATCACAGAACTCCTGAGCCGTGGAAATGGTCATAGCCCCTTTGGCAGGCTCCGGACGATCAATAACAATGATATGTAAACCTAAATCAATAGCAGCTTGTAACTTCGTATCGGAACCACCTACGAGGCCGGAGTTTTTCATGACCACCACGTCCGCCTTCGTATCGGCAAACATAACCTTGTTCATATCATAACTGAACGGTCCCTGCATGGCAATAATTCGTTTTGGCGACACGCCGAGGTCTTCCATGATTCCCAGCACTTCCGCGGTCGGTAAGACGCGTGTCCATACGTCAATATCTTGAAGGGCCGCCGCTTTGGCAAAAATCCCCATAGTTTTACTGCCCGTCGTCAGATACACACGCTTATTGAGTTCACCGGCAAGCTTACCGGCCAAGGCCGCCGCTTCCGCTTCATTGCTCACATGATGAAGTTTATCATAATCCGGCAACGGCACTTCCTTGCGTTCAAAACGAAGGAACGGTATATTCATCTCTGCCGCCGCATCCCGCGCCGTAGCGGTAACTACGGCTGCGTACGGATGACTGGCATCGATTAAAAGACGAATCTTTTTATCGGCAATAATCTCTTTCATCGCCTCTTTGTCGAGGCGTCCCGTATGCACTTCAATACCTTCATGAGCGGCCAGTTGCGCCCCATATTGGCTGACCACCGATACGAATACGGGTTCTTTGGTAGTTTCACGAACGGTAACCGCCAAATTGCGACCATCTAATGTGCCCGCAATGACCCAAATCATAATTTGTAGCCTCGAGGCGTAATCATGCGGCCGTTTTCAACATAGGTCTGGCTGTTGCCGATAATAACCAACGTCTGCATATCGATTTCTTCTTTCGTGAAGTTTTCCAAATCGGAAATCACCATGTGCTGACCCGGACGACCGGCTTTTTGAACAATGCCGACAGGAGTCTTAGGAGCACGATGTTTAAGCACCAATTCACGCACTTCGTCCAAATGAGTTACACGTTTTTTGCTGCGTGGGTTGTAAAGGGCAATAACCATATCCCCTTCAGCGCTCAAATCGGCACGTTTTTTAATTAAATCCCAAGGCGTCATAAGATCGCTCAAGGAAATAACGGCAAAGTCGTGCATAAGTGGTGCGCCCAATACGGCAGCCGCTACATTAACAGCGCTGAGGCCCGGCACAATATCCACTTGCGGACGCTGTTCAGCCGGTACTTTGTTGGCCAGTTCCATAACGAGGCCGGCCATACCATAGATGCCGGAGTCACCGCTGGAAATAACCACTACTTCATGGCCTTCAATGGCTAAATCCACCGCCTGCTGACAACGGTCAACTTCCTGCATCATAGCAGTGCCCACTTTTTCTTTGTCCGCAATTAAATCGGCAATGAGGTCGAGATATGTCAAATAACCTACCACGCGGTCAGCCGCCAAAATCGCTTCACGAGCTTGCGGTGTCATGAATTCTTCGTTGCCCGGTCCGATGCCGATTACTTTGATTGTACCTGGGCGATGGCTACCGTTGTTCGTGGATACACCGTTTTCTTTTGTAGTAATGTTTGGCTCTTGGCCTGTAATAGTGCTGTTGTTTCGCATACGTTGCCTACTCCTATCGTTTCTTTAACAAAATTAGATTCTTCAATATGACTTGCTTCTATGAAAGGCGCCATTTCTTCTTGGGTAAAAAAGTGAATGGGCCATTGTAACTCGCTTGCTGCTGCCAATAATCCCACTTCATCGGCTTTTACAATCACCGATGCGGCAGATGCCACACTCTTGGGTGAACGATTCACATTGGCCAATGAATCGTTAACGGCATGTAAAATTAATTCCTTCGGCGTATCACGGCGACAGCCGATACCCACCGTCATTGTCGACGGTCTAAGTACCAAAGTACGTGGTCCAAAGGGCAATAATAAATCGGTAATGACTACGCGCGCTGCATTTTCACCGCCCGTTTCGCAAGTAGCCTTGCCCGTTACGGTATGCGGATTAAAACGAATGAGCTCAATCCCCTGCGCTTTGGCTACCGCTTCATACTCATGTAAAAAGAACAAGGTATCGTCAATATAATACGGTACCCTTTCACCTGCTACGAGAGCCGAATTGACTTCTCGCAACGTGCTGAAATCTTCTACCTTAAAGCCTAGTTTGCGGGCCAGTACATCAGGGGCCGGAATACCATTCACGTCCGTAGCCGTCGTGATAACCGGCGTGGCGCCCACAAACTGAGCAATATCCGCCGTCCACTCATTGGCGCCACCCAAATGACCGGACAATAAACTGATGGCAAAATGTCCCTGCTCATCCATGACCACCACCGCCGGATCTTCCGACTTGTGTTTGATGTACGGTGCAATCATGCGCACCACAATGCCCGTAGCCATGATAAAAAGCAGTTTATCATAGGATTTAAACCATGTTTCCATATGCGGTTTCATAGAGCTGAAAAATTCGGCAGTATCACCACTGGCACGCCCTTCTTTTTCAAAACAGTGAACCTCATAATTCGAATCTGCTTCGAAATGATGCCGTAACTTCTGCCCCAATCCGGCGCCATGAGCCGTAACGGAAATAATCGCTATCGATTCCATAAGCCTAATTAGTCCTTCGCACTGCGGTACATGTGACTGAAGCCCTTGTCATATAATTTAGACAATTCATAGTCACTGTCAAGCACTTTGCTGACCACGATCATGGCCTGGCGCAATACACCTTCCTGACTTACAATATCCGCAATCGTTTCCAACGTGCCGCGAATAATGCGTTGATCCGGCCAGGATGCTTTCACCACAATCGCCACCGGTGTCTTCGGGCTATAGCCGCCTTTAATGAGTTCTTCCACCACTTTATTCATCATCTGCACGCTGAGGAAAATACACATGGTTGCTTCATGAGCAGCGAGCATGGCCAACTTTTCCTTCGGCGGCATCGGCGTACGGCCTTCCATACGGGTAATAATTACCGTTTGAGACACATTCGGCAACGTATATTCCTGCTTCAAAGCAGCTGCCGTTGCGAGGAAGGAGCTGACACCGGGTACTACCGCATAAGTGATGCCCAATTCTTGCAAACGATCCATCTGTTCCTGAATGGCGCCGTAAATAGCAGGGTCGCCAGTGTGTAATCGAACGATAGCTTTACCTTCAGCGGCACCGCGTTTAATAACCTCGATGACTTCATCCAGATTCATAGTCGCGCTGTTATGAATTTCACAATCTTTTTTACAAGCTTTTAAAATCTCCGGATTTACCAAAGAGCCGGCATAAATCACGATATCCGCTTCACTAACTAAACGATAGCCTTTGCGCGTAATGAGCTCGGGATCCCCGGGACCTGCGCCTACAATATGAACTACCGGTACTTCTTGATTCGCCGTCATAACATTCTCGCCTGACATTGTTTTATCTTCACTCATGTTCCGGTTTACCTCCTCGGCCTGCTGGCCAACTTAATTGTAATATGTAATATAAGCCTTAGCTTAAATCCCACATCTATATAACTTTTGGCTTAGCTCAAAGTCTTTATAGTTTTCGCTCGATAATTCGAATCTTAAGCGTCAGCCTGTTTAATGGCCGTTACGATAAAAATAGGACTTAAGGGGTTTAGTAAATGATACGGTCCCGCTTTGCGGAAGCGATTAATCTGCATCTGATACCCTTCATAGGTGAAAGGACGACCTTTTAAGGCTTTTAAAATGGTATAGCCTGTTTCCATCGTTACCGCCGTTACTACAAGGCGTCCGCCCGGTTTTAACAAGCGCTCCGATGCATCGAGAATGGCGTCCATACCACCGGCGCTGCCACCGATGATGATGGCATCAAGAGCCGGTAAATCGTCCATACCTTCCGGCGCTTTCGCTTCAATAACGGTTAAATTATTGACGCCGAATTTTTCCGCATTTGCTTTAATGAGCTCAATGCCTTTTTCAAAACGTTCAATCGCATATACATGGCCTTTAGGTGCCCCCAAAGCAGCTTCAATGGAAATTGAGCCCGTACCGGCGCCTACGTCAAGCACGTAGCTGTCCTCTTGTACGCGCGCTTCATTCAGTACGGCCATTCGAATTTCACGTTTTGTCATAGGCACATCACCGCGAATAAACTCTTCGTCTTCAATGCCGAAAAAATGTCGCATGAATACCTCCTTAGTTTTTAATGTAACACTTACGATGTTCATGCTGTGAGCTAACTATCGCGGTTAACCTAAAATAATAAACACGGAATGTTCAAATCCCGGTAATTTGGCAATTTCTGCCAACGTGCCCGGTTGAATCCGTTCATCTTCATAACTGAGACGTTCTAAGGCGACCGACTTTGTTTCAGCCGGCCACCCGTGGTCCATCAAAATTTGAGCAATCGCTGCGGGATTGTGTTCTTTATCTGTCAAAAAGCCCAGCTTACGGCCTGGTTCATAGCGAAGAGCCTCTTCTTTCGGCACGCGGCCGTGAAAACTGAGTAAATCCGCATCCTGCCACACTTCACCGATGCGGGCAAAAGCAAATGTCATGGAGCTTATCCCCGGCACCACATCAATGGGCGCATGGGGAAACTTCTTCTTCAAATACGGCAACAAGCTGTAATAGCCCGTGTCACCACTCACCATAACGACTACATCATGGCTCTTGAGCTGTTCCTCAATCCAAAGAGCCAACTCCGTAAGCTTACCCGTAATCGAATGGGTGACCTGCCCTTCATGGGCAAAATCCAATAAAGAGCGCTCGCTGCCTACGAGCACCTTAGCGTCCGCAATCAGCTTGAGGCCCCGCGGTACTACATAATCCGGATTCCCCGGCCCGATGCCTACGACATAGAGGGTATTTGCCAATGCTCTTCACCTCCGATACGTTTCGCCGTTTCATCAACCGCCAAAATCTGGCCATCCAACGTGGCAATGATAATGCCCACTTCCGCTTCATTCGCAATGTAGCGTTCCGAGCGCATAGACGCTCTATCCGCCACGCGCTGATACACACTTTCCAAGTGTTCGCGTGCCAAAATCGGCATGGCCGCTTCCGTGGTACGACATTCCATAATTTCGTTGGCCACCGCCGTAGTCGCGCCATCTAACGCCGCATAGGCCACCAGCGTTTCCATACGGCCGTCGCTCATGCGATTATGGGTATGAAAACTGCCCGACGCGAGTTTTATAATCTTACCGATATGACCGATAATAACAATCTTTTTAAAACCGGCTTTTACACATTGTTCCAGCATAAAGCCGATAAAGTTAGACGTTTCCGCCATCTGATTAATAGCGATACCGAGCACATTCTTGGCCAATTCCTGACCTATGCGCCCCGGCACCAACACCGCCGTTTCATAGCCGGCCGCCTTCATAACCGTGAGCTGCGGCACCAAGGAATTTTTAAAACCTTCTTCACTCATGGGTTTCACAATACCGGTGGTGCCGATAATGGAAATACCACCTTCGATGCCTAGCGTACTGTTCAGCGTTTTTTTCGCTAAATTTTCACCATCCGGCACCGAAACGGTGACAATCACGCCCTGACCGGCCGTGCAAAACTCTTTAAACACGGTAGTCATCATGGTACGCGGTCCCGGATTAATAGCCGGTTCCCCCGGTGGCATCGCCAGGCCCGGTTTAGTCACGGTTCCTACGCCAAAACCGGCGCGAAACTGAAGCTCGCCGTCAGTCGTCAGTTGCACCGTCGTCACCACATCGGTGCCGTGCGTTACATCCGGATCGTCGCCGCCGTCTTTAACAACCGTGGCCCGAGCTTCCGTATCAGATATGACCTCTACCGACTTAATGGGCACATCAATCGGCGTATCCTGCGGATTAATCACCGTCACACGGGTAGGATACTCTTCCGATAGCAATGCCATCAAGGCCGCTTTCATGCCTGCCGTCGCACAGGAGCCGGTCGTATAGCCGCCACGCATAGCCTCTATATCCATTTATACCTCCTTTAGTGAAAGAATCTTTCACAACTTGATATCATGGTAAAGAGCAGCGGTATTGGCGCTGCTCTTGTGGGCTCTACTTAGGAGCGGAAATTTACAAATTGCAATTCTACCGGTAAATCCTGCTGTTTCAACATTTGAATAACTTCCTGCAAGGAATCTTTATCTTTGCCCGTAACGCGCACCTGATCTTCCATGATCTGGGCCGTTACTTTAAGCTTCATGTTTTTAATTAACTTCACCACATCCTTGGCGGTTTCCTTGGAAATACCTTTTTTGATAGTAATCACCTGACGAACGGTGGCGCCCGATGCAGGTTCTACTTTACCGTAGTCAAGATTCTTGAGCGCTACATTACGCTTAACCATCTTGCCTTTAATAACGTCGATTACGGCGTTTAATTTATATTCATCATCGGAAATCACCTTGATAGTTTCCCCTTCAAGACTGATTTCGGATTTGCTGCCGCGAAAATCATAACGAGTACCAATTTCTTTTTTTGCTTGGTTAACCGCGTTATCAACTTCTTGCATATTTACTTCTGACACTACGTCAAACGAACAATCTTTGGCCATGTATATGCCTCCTTTGCTTTTTAAATAGTACTATTATTATATCATATAGGCCCCGTTCCTCACATAGAAAGGTTTAGAAAATTGAACTTTGTATGAAATTTTTTTATACCTGACAAAACAAATAGACTAAAATAGGTTACAATATACATATAAACAAGTATTTTTAAATAAAAATTCAAGCCTTTTTGAAATAAAAAGACAATTCTTTTGTAATATACTCGTCAAGAAAGCAATACTATTATGCCAGACACTACAGCTCCAACTACTACAGCTCCTACCGAAAAAAAGAATAGCGCTCCCGGTGAGCCCCTATTGACCTTAGTCGTACCGGATACAACGCCCGCTCCGGCAAATACGCCCCAGTCGACCTCCGTTACTTCTGCAAAGGCCAAGCAACCGACGACTGGTACTGCAACAAAAACAAGACGGCTCTCCATTAATCACTTAGTGCGCGGAGCAGGTGTATCGCAGGCTATGCGGCGTCGCCTGCGCACAGACGGCATTGTCTATGTGAATCAGAAAGCCGCCTCATGGCACAGCCTCGTTGTACCGGGCGATAAGGTAACTATTTACTTACCAAAAGAAGAACCGTCCTTTACCCCTTGGGTGTATGACATCCCCATCGTTTACGAAGACGAACATCTTCTTATCATCAACAAACCGACGGGGCTCCTCATGCACCCCACCTCAACCGAGCGGTTTCACACCGTCGCGAATGTGCTGATTTATTATTTTGAAAAAACAGGCCAAACGCAAGCCTCCTTTCATCCTGTGCATCGCCTCGACAAAGACACATCGGGTCTGGTCATTATTGCCAAAAATGCACTGGTGCAACACAGTTTTACCAAAACGCACACGCCCATTCGCAAAATCTATGAAGCCTTATGTGACGGCTTCTTTCCAAGTCACTACGCCACCATCCACTGGCCCATTGCCCGCAAAGAAGGGAGCATCATCGAGCGCTGTGTAAGTCCCGACGGCAAACCGGCCCATACGGATATTACCTGCTTGGCGCGCCATAAACGAATCTCCCTCGTTCGCTTCGTCCTTCACACCGGTCGCACCCATCAAATCCGCGTCCACATGTCTCACTTAGGTTTCCCCCTGGTAGGCGACGATCTTTACGGCGGCTCCCTCGATTTACTCGAAAAGCAAGCTCTCCATGCCATTGGGCTACAATTTGTCCACCCTATGACGCATACGGTCATGAACGTGACGGCCCCTCGTCCAACAGCCTGGCAACCCTTGATTTCACGCTATTTGATCCATAACACGATTTCTTTTTGACAAAAATTTAATCGTCCCCCATAGCTAGACAGTCATAGAGCCCTTCTATTATGCATAAATAGCAGTAGCCCTTTTAATGTCTTCTTGCTATACTTAACTTGATGTATGACATTCCTTATCTGTTATCAGTATTCCATTACAAGGAGGAAATACTATGCCATTAGTTTCAACAACAGACATGTTTAAAAAAGCCTATGAAGGCGGTTATGCTATTGGTGCTTTCAATGTTAACAACATGGAAATTGTACAAGGTATCGTTGATGCGGCTAAAGAAGAACAATCTCCGTTGATTCTTCAAGTATCCGCCGGTGCCCGCAAATATGCAAAACACATTTATCTTGTGAAATTGGTTGAAGCCGCCCTTGAAGACACAGGCTTACCAATCGCATTACATCTTGACCACGGTGATGATTTTGAAATCTGTAAATCCTGTATTGACGGCGGTTTCACCTCCGTTATGATCGACGGCTCCAAACACGATTTCGAAACTAACGTGGCCTTGACTAAAAAGGTTGTTGAATATGCTCACGCACACGGCGTAGTAGTAGAAGGTGAATTAGGCCGTTTAGCCGGCGTTGAAGATGACGTAAACGTAAGTGAAAAAGACGCCCTCTTTACCAATCCGGATCAGGCTGCGGAATTCGTAGAACGTACCGGCGTTGACTCCTTAGCTATCGCTATCGGTACCAGCCACGGCGCTTACAAATTCAAAGGCGAACCGTACCTCGACTTCGAACGTTTGGAAAAAGTCGGCAAATTGTTACCGGGCTTCCCTATCGTTTTACACGGTGCGTCCACCGTACTTCCTGAATTTGTTGAAAAATGTAACAAATTCGGCGGCAGCATTCCGGGCGCGCAAGGCGTTCCTGAAGAAATGCTTCGCAAAGCAGCGTCCATGTCCGTATGTAAAATCAACATCGACACCGACCTTCGCCTAGCTATGACCGCCTCCATTCGCGAATTCTTCGTGGAAAATCCATCCGAATTCGACCCTCGTAAATACTTGGGCCCTGCTCGCGATGCTATTAAAGGCATGGTACAGCACAAAATTAAAGATGTATTGGGTTCTTCCGGCAAATTATAATCGTAACTCTCAGGCAACAGTTATTTAAAATCCACTGCACATTAACTACCGAGCAGCCTGAAAATTAATCGATAATAAGAAAGCTATATGACGCTATATCACTGATTTTCTTGTGATTTTTTAGCATAATATGCATAACTAAAAAGGGGCAGTTTATCTAATTTTTCAGATTGACTGCTCCCTTTTTTATTGTTATAATGACCTCACAATAAAGAACAACATACAATGCTGACGGATTAGTGGAATTAACCACGTGTATTGTATGCGAAGAAACGCCGACCGTCTGGGCAGAAGATTGCTCAGGCGGTCTTTTGCATATTTTGAAAGCCTTTAACGGACTTTCAATCATCAAAAGACTACTATGTAAGCCTAATTTTTAAAAGTATAATAACTCTTTTAAAAAAGACTTTGAGCAGCTTCTTTCATTACAGAAAGGATGATTATATGCGAAATCGTTGGTTAATTGCCTTGGCGGCTATCGGAATTCACATTTCTATCGGCAGTGTCTATGCTTGGAGCGTGTTGACACGACCTATCATGGCGGCCATGGGCTGGTCCCTTAAAGAAACAACTTGGACTTTTTCTTTAGCTATTTTATTCCTCGGTCTTTCCGCCGGTTTATTAGGCAGTTTTGCTGAAAAAATCGGTCCGAAAAAGAGTGGCTTGTTAAGTACCCTCTTCTTTGGTATCGGCATGTTAGGTACGGCTTACGCCTTAGAGCAAAGTAGCTTAACCTTGCTTTATATCTTCTACGGTGTCATCGGCGGTGTGGG
>NZ_SVCB01000125.1 GCF_015058545.1 Veillonella sp. | reverse complement strand
TTTAATTCTTTAGCAGTTGCATGGAATCCCCATCCACGCTCAAATAGACAGTAAACTTTTTCTTTAATTTCTTTAGAATACTTTGCCATAAAAAAACTGCACCTCCAAAAATTGTGTCCAATTTTTGGGGTGCAGTTCACATGTATGTGTGTCTATTACATTTTACTCTTTAATGCAATTCCTGTCAATAAAGTATGAATAAAAAAAGACCGACAAATCTCGAATTATAGGTTTATGTCAACAACTAGTCCATTTCGTTAATTAACACTTTCATACTCATTAAGGATGCCATGTGCTCAACTACCACCAAGACAGCTATAGGCCACATGCTATTACCGCCGCCGATACCTACAAGCGGCGACGCTACGGCGCCGGCTACGAAAGAAATAACACCGAGCCAACCGGAAGCACTGCCGGCCATCCCTTTATGAGCATTCATACCGCTGGAAAAGCTGAGCGGTAAGGTACAACCGCAACTGAAAATAACGAGTGCCAAGGCAATCATAATAAACCACGGACTTGCAGGCTCTACAGCCGCAATAAGCAATAAGACGACACCGATAAGGACGCCCCCTACATTGCCCCACCACAATACAGTACGTTCGCCAAGACTCTTACTGAGGCGTCCGAAAATCTGGGCCCCCAAGGCTAAACACCCGGATCCGACGCCAAAGAAAATACTGAACTCGGTAGGCGTAAAACCGTACAAACCCTGCATAATAAACGGGGATGCCCCGATATAGCCAAAAAGCCCCATGGAGGCAAAGCCCTGCACCAAAAAGTAGCCACGATAGTTTTTATTATTCCACAAGGCTACCATATTGCGAAGCGATTCTGTTAAACCGCCTTGCAAGCGTTTCTCTACGGGCAATGTTTCCGGCAAAGTTGTCATGGACCATACAGCGCCGATAATACCGCACGCCGTTAATAACAAGAAAATGGCCTCCCAATTCCAATATTGTAATAACAGCCCACCAATGACAGGCCCCGCAATCGGCACGACCGATGTAATGAGTACCAACAGCGAAATAAAACGAGTTAACTCATTACCCGAATGGGTATCACTGGCGATAGAACGACTCAATACGATGCAGCCGGCGCCGGCCACACCTTGCACAAAACGCCATACGAGAAACTCCGCAAGCGTTGTAGCGGTGCCGCATAAAAATGAGGCAATAGCAAAACCCACGAAGGATACCATAACCGGCTTACGACGCCCTACGCCATCACTCCAAGGTCCGATTAAAATTTGCCCCAAGGCCAAGCCGATTAAACAGGTTGTCAAGCTGAGCTGCCCGCCCGATGCGGTAGTCCCCAAATCACGAGCAATCGCCGGTAGTCCGGGTAAATAAATATCCGTACTGAGCGGCCCGATAGCGGCCATGAATGCAATTAATACGATAACAAATGTATTCATAAATAATCACCTCTCAATTTCGGTTATTCCGGTTAGCAGTTAAGCTCATCCGAATAAAAATATGTGTATCCGTATAACTCAACCCAAAAGGGAGTCCTCTGCGAGGACTCCCTGTATATGTTCATAGGACATATGTTAACTGCTAACATAATCAGTGTAACACAAATTACACAAATTATAAACCGATTTTTCAGTGATTCAATTATTTATTTTCCCAAATGTCTACACGACGGTTGTCGGCGCGACCTTGGTCGGAGTCATTAGAAGCTACCGGATCATTTTCACCTTTGTAGTTAAGTACTAACTGGGATGCCGGTACACCTTGGCTCTGAGCATAAGCGGCTACATTATCAACACGACGTTGGGACAATGCATTGTTGTAACCGTCAGTACCGCGAGAATCGGTATTACCTACCAATTTGAAGGTATGAGTAGGGTTAGCTTTGGCTACTTGTACAAAATGATCTAATTTAGATTGTTCAGTGCTAAGCGGTTGATCTTCGTCAAAACCGAAGTGAACACTTTCTAAGTAGTAATCATTGCGTACCGGTGCCTGTTGTACTACCGGTGCAGCTTGAGGCTGTGGTTGCGGACGGTAAACAGGTGCTGCCGGTTGTGGAGCCGGAGCTTCGTCACGGTCAGCGCCGAAACGATAAGAAAGACCGGCAATGAAACCTTTGTAGCTGATATTAGCATCATCAGCCGCATCATAATAACCTTTATCTACAAATTTAGTGTTTACATAGCGATACCCGGCGCTTACATCTAAGTCAGGTGTGATGCTGTAACCAAGACCGGCTTCCCAAATAGTAGTATTTTTAGTACCGATAGCAGCTTTGCCATAGACATCCAATTTGTCGGTAAGCGGTGCTTTACCAATAATACCGATTTGAGCTACATTATTTGTTAAGGATTCGCTAATATCATCAGAAGTAAACTTGTTTTTAATGCGATTATAACCTGCATAGGCTGCAAAGTTTTTATTGATAGAGTAGAGTGCATTTACTTCTTGAGCATTGCCATCAGTGCCAAGACCATCGGTTTCACTGCTACCTTTAGTTTTTAAGCCATAGTAATTATATTGAACAGCCCATTTGTCATTCAAACCGTAGGTAAGACCACCGGTGAAATTCCATTTATCATTGGTAGTTCCATCGCCACCTTCACCATCCAGCTTATCATAATTGACACTGGCTTCAGTGTTCCAAGCCCCCAAATCAACTTGCCATTGACCTTCTTGCCATTGAGTTTGTGGTGTAGCAAAAGCTGCGGATGTTACGGTCGCCGCTGCGACTGCTAATAATAATGCACGTTTCTTCATAATATCTCCTCTTTTCTAGAACTTTCTCAATATTTTTAAATATTATATTTATAAGTCTATTATAGATTTTTTTCGATATAAAATCAATAGGATTTTAATGAATAAAGGATTAAAGCGAAAATATAATATTCCAATGATTTAATAAAAGTTTCAGATAAAAAAAGAAACCCCACAAACCGAGGTTTTGTAGTGACCCCAAAAAGTTAGACTTTTATTTCCGAGAAGCCTGAATAGGTTTCTCGGAATTTTTTATGCTACTGTATTCTTTAAGCGATACTTTACCGGACTTAGCCAATTCAACTTCTCTTTTATTCGTTTTTCATTG
>NZ_SVCB01000124.1 GCF_015058545.1 Veillonella sp. | reverse complement strand
TGTCAGATTACTCAAAGCCCTCTTTAGAGGGCAACCACTAGAGAAAGACCCTTATAGGGTCAGAGCAAACCACCCGTTCTACGGGTGGTTATGATTTTGTGGGCTCAATTTATTTTTTGCGGATACGGGAAGTGTTTGATGAAATTGATTAAATCTTTCATCGCGTAAGATAGGTATTTGTTTTTGCGAAAGACTAACCCGATGGTAACGGTCAGGGGCGGATCCATGGAAATCAGTTGGACATCATTTCGCTCTAATTTTGCTATGTCCAATAAAAAGGAGAGCCCCACGCCTTTGGCTACGGAATCAATATTTGTTTTAATCTGATTGGACGAGAGTACTATTTTAGGCAAAAAGCCGCAAGCTTCGCAGTTGGCCAATACGTTTTTACGATGAACCGAATCTATTTTCATCAAGATGAGGGATTCTTCTTTGAGTTTATCAAAGGGCACTTGGGAGAGGCTATGAAAAGGATGACCGCTGGGAATACATAATTTATGTTCACTTTTAAAGAGGGGCATCGCTTCCAGCTTCGGCGATATGTTATCGATAATGACAATCCCCAAATCGGCTTCATCAGCTAATACGCGTTCAGACACACCGACAGATCCTTCTTCGAGGACATTTAACTCCCACTGGGGATATTCTTGGCGGAAGTGATTCAGCAACGGCGTGAACAAATAGGCACTAATCATCGGCGGGATACCGATGGTAACCGTGCCGGAGAGTTTATGCCGTTCATCTTTTATTTCGGCCACTGAGTTTTCCAGTTCGGCCAATACGTGTTTAATCGACGTATAAAATTGGTGGCCTTTTTCAGTCAAGGTCATCTTTTTATACTCTCTTTTAAACAACTCGACACCTAATTCATCCTCTAACTTTTTTATGGCAACGGTAATATTAGGTTGCGATACAAAGTGTTGCTGCGCGGCCCTGGTCATGTTACCCAGTTCGGCCACTGAAATGAAAAATTCTAATTGTTTTAACTCCATAGTACCATCCTTGCTTCCTTGTGCGAATACAATGATACGCTAAATATACATATTGCGAATATAATGATGCGCTAAATATAAATTATATTTAGTCCTATAAATTAAATTTATTGCATAATTATTATAACATATTTTACAAAAAGTTATAGAGTTGTTATGCTTGTGCTAACAAAAGTTGTTACAACACAATGGATAAAAGTTTAGTGTATTTCAAATTAGGAGGGTTAACATGAGAGTATTACAGACAGAAGCCTTAATTCCTGTCATTGAAAAGTTGTGTATCAAAGCCTGCTGTGAATTGAATGATAATGTAATGGATGCATTCCGTAAAGCCGTTGAAAACGAAGAGTCGCCAATTGGTAAAAAAGCCTTGGAAATCATTGTTGAAAACGGTGAATTTGCTAAAAAAGAACAATTGCCATGTTGCCATGATACCGGCGTAGCTGTTGTACTCTTAGAATGCGGCCAGGAAGTGGCTTGGGAAGGTATGCCGCTGGAAGATGCTGTTAATGAAGGTGTTCGTCGCGGTTATACGAACGGTTATTTACGTAAATCGGTAGTAGCGGATCCGTTGAATCGTGAAAACACCAATGATAATACACCGGCTATGTTGCACGTTGAAATCGTACCGGGCGATCAAGTAAAAGTAACCGTTATGCCTAAAGGCGGCGGCAGTGAAAATATGGGAGCCTTTAAAGTATTATTACCGGGCGAAGGCAAAGAAGGGGTAAAACAATTTTTACTTGAAACCGTAGCTAAAGTAGGCGGTAATCCTTGCCCACCGTATATTATCGGTATCGGTATCGGCGGCACCATGGATACCTGCGCTTGGATGGCGAAAAAAGCCTTACTTCGTCCTATCGGTGAACATAATCCAAATCCATACTATGCTGAACTGGAAAAAGAATTCTTGGAAGCAGTTAATAAATCGGGCGTTGGTCCTATCGGTATGGGCGGTACGGTAACGGCATTGGATGTGCATATTGATTATCATGGTGTACATATAACAGCCTTGCCGGTAGCTATTAATTTCCAATGTAATGCAGCACGTCAAGCAAGTGAAGTTATTTAGGAGGCTATTATGGAACGGGATGTACAATTACCATTAACGAAAGAATTTGTAAAACAATTAAAAGTAGGGGACGTTTTATATTTATCCGGCTATGTATATACTTGTCGTGATGCGGCGCATAAACGTATTCAGGACTTATTGGAAGCCGGCGAAGAATCACCGTTAGACTGGACGAATCAATTGGTATATTATGCCGGCCCATGCCCACCGCAACCGGGTCAGGTATTTAACTCCAATGGTCCTACAACCGCGGCTCGTATGGATCCGTTTGTAGAAATGATGTTCAAATTGGGCGTCGTAGCTTTCTTGGGTAAAGGCGACCGCGCCCCTTATGTAGCCGATTTATGTAAAAAATACGGTGGTGTATCGTTATTAGGTGTAGGTGGTGCGTCAGCCATCAACGCGGCTCGCATTAAATCCGCTGAAGTTGTTCTGTATCCTGAATTGGGTACTGAGTCTATTAAAAAGTTATACTTTGACCGTTTCCGCGTAATCGTAGGCATTGATACAGAAGGCAATGTATTGCAGAAACAAGAAGTAGCAAAATATAAACGTGATTAAGCGTAGAGCGCTATTTACGTTCGTGTGATTAGAGAGCATACTTTTAGATTAGGTACATAGGGATAGTTATGAACAATAAGAGTAAAACGATAGCGTCTTGGATAATACCGATTATGGTCGGTGTTATCATAGCCGTTTTACCGGTGCCGGCGGGCTTGTCCACGCAGGCATGGTATTTGCTGGCTATATTTTTGAGCACGATTATTGGGTTCATAATGCAACCGCTGCCGATCGGCGCCATTGCATTAATCAGTATTACAATCACCCAATTAGCGAATGTTTTAAAACCGAGTCAAGCGTTAGCCGGCTTTGGCAATAGCAGTATTTGGTTAATTGTGGCAGCCTTTTTGTTTGCGAAGAGTTTTATAAAAACGGGTCTCGGTCGCCGCATTGCGTTTTGGTTAATTACTAAAATGGGAACGAGCACGTTAAAATTGGCCTATACGATTATTTTGAGCGACTTGATTATCAGTCCGGCCACACCGTCCAATGCAGCGCGCGCCGGCGGTATATTATTTCCTATCGTAAGGGGCTTGGCGTCGGCTTTTGACTCTGAACCGAATAAAAATCCTCGTCGCGTCGGCGCCTTTTTGATTCAAGCTGAATACCAAGGTAATACCGTAACATCGGCTATGTTTATGACGGCGATGGCGGGGAACCCATTGGCCATTTTGTTGGCCAGTCAGGCTTTAGGTATTAATATG
>NZ_SVCB01000011.1 GCF_015058545.1 Veillonella sp. | reverse complement strand
TTTGGATATGTGAATCTTTTATTCCGAGCATTTTTCCTATATAATTAAGACTAGACATATTGAATAAACATCCTTTCGTTAATTGTTAGCACCTTTATTGTATCGGATTTTATTCAATATATCTTTTTTTGTGCAAAAAAAGTAGGCGCCAAGAGGACACGCAACTAGCGTTTCTCTTTAGCGCTCCAAAATAAATTATAGAACCATTATTGTTTGTGAATTATCTACTTGGAGCATGAGGCATAATGGGTGGGTGGTTGATTATGAATTAGAAAAATATCGAGGAAATAGTTTAGTAGAAGAGCCTAGTTTGTATTTTAAAATAATATTTAAGATGTGTAGAGTTATTACTATAGGAGAGTATTATTATTTAAAAAGTTTAGGCGGGTTATGGACTATAAATCAAGGCATAGCATTTCTTTATTTACCTAGTGAATTTTACATGATAGAAGCTATTTTAGGATTGGTAGTTTGTATTTTTATTGGAAGAATAGGTAGTAGCTGGATAAAACGATATTATAAATTATAAAATCAGTATACAATAACCAGATACGACCAGTTGAAAAACAATAAATAACAGATTGGCTTAATCCGTACCAATATAATTGTGTTAATATTTGAAATATGTTTATTTTAGAAGAATATATTAGAAGATAGAAATAAATATTCTGGGAATATACAAAAATGAAAATATATAAAGACTATTATAAAAAGATTGAAGAGTATATGGATGGTTTAACGAAAAATATAACTATTGCAAATGAAGAAGAGTTGGAGAGTATTTTGGAGGCTTTAGAAAAAGTAGATTTTGATAGTCATTTAACAAATTTGGCTGAAAAAGTTTTTTCAACTTCAATTTTATTAGCGGAATATCCATATATTTTACCATTAGAGATATACAGACATGCTATGAAATATCGAGTTAATATAAATATATGTAAGTCTTTTTATCAGTATATTAGTGATAATGGATGGGATGAAGAAAGTATAATTATAAAAGGTATGTTGTGTGAGAAGGACTTGCAGGGGATAAAGGAATTTTGTATTAAACATACATTTTCAGATAGAGAAAACTCGTATTTCATGGAGCGCCCTATATGGAAGGGAAAAAACTATGAAGATGTATTAAAAAAATATGGAGTACCATGGAAAGAAGGATTTGATTTTTAGAAAACAATAGTTAATTGTAAGACTGCATTGAATAATATAGAGTCAAAAAACTCCCTTTTAAGTAGCACAAGTTTTATTTCCTGTGTCTGCCTAAAAGGGAGTCTGTTTTATCCGTTATAAATACTAAGGTTGTTTTTGTCCTATAAGTCTCGGTTTTTACTTCACCCAATCCACAGTCCAACGCTTACCAACAGATGATAGAGTGTCACACTGATGGACGTAAATTTCATAGCTTCGTTCATTTTTACCACGTCCGCATAGCGTTGCAAGATAGCAGCGCTTTTAAAAGCCGGGAAGAGAGCTATGATACCGAGCAAGGATGCTGATGGCAAATGCCCTAAAAATACCCATAAGAATAACCAAAGGACGCAGACGATAAATAAGGTTCGCAATAAGCGGATTCCTTCGTCTTTACCTAAAAGGATAACCAAAGTACGACGTCCGTGGGCTTTATCATTGCTGAAATCGCGCAGATTATTGGTCATCATGATATTGCCGATGAGGATGGTAGACGGAATGGCCGGGATTAAGAAGTCCCAGTAGAGCGTGCCCGTCCAGGTGTAGGCCGTAATATAGACAATGGCAAAACCCATGGCCACACCTGAGGCGAGTTCGCCGAACGGTGTGCGCGAAATCGGTTTTGGACCGCCCGAGTAGAATAAGCTGATCAGAATACAAACGGCGCCGGCCGGCAATAACCACCAAGATACTTGCGATGCCAAGAAAATGCCGAGCACGAGCGGCGTGAGGGAAAAGATATAGCCCAGTTTTTTTACCTGCTGCGGCGAAATTCCTTCACGGACGATGGTGCCGCTGTTGCCGGCCGCTTGGTTTAAGTCGAGACCGGATTTAAAATCGAAATATTCATTCCAAATATTGGCGGCAATCTGTGAACTCATGACACAGATTAGAATTAATAAGGTGTAAAACAGGCTTAGCCACAGGCTGTGAACCGCCGTGTGCTCAGTCGCCGCGTAAGAAGCACCGAGAATAACCGGGCTGAATGCGGCCGTTAAGGTGCGGGGCCGGGCTAAGCGATAAAGTTGTGAAGCAGTCATACAAAATTAGTCCTTTCGACCGAAAAACGGTCCGATTGATAATTGTGGTGGCGATGGTAGTTGTGCCAGCAAAACGCCGAAGCACATGGCTACGAGCCCCCAGATTTCCTGATAATTAAGCCGTTCATCCAAAATTAAATATCCTAAAATACCGGTGAATACAATTTCAAGACTCAAAATGAGCGAGGCCTCTGTCGGCGGCAATTTGCGTTGCCCTAAAAGCTGCCCTGTAAAACCGATACCGGCCGATAAAACGCCGCCCCAAACGATGAATAGCCAAGAGTCGGCGATATTTTGAAAAGTTGTGGTTTCCAAGAATAGAGACGCTATGGCTGAGAACAAGGCACAGCCGAAAAACTGGTCCATGGACAGTAAGAACGGATTATATTGTTTGGATACCGTATTTAACAGCAAAATGTGAATGGCCCAGAACAATGTGGAAATCAGGATGATTCCGTCGCCGTAAGAAGGGATGAAACTATCTTTTAAGCTCAATAAGGCGGCGCCGACGATGGCGCACACAACGCCGCCTAAAGCGGTCAGGCTGAGTCGTTCACCTACGAAGAGACCAAGCAGTGGTACGAGGACCACATATAAGGCTGTTAAAAAGGCGGCTTTTGACGCCGTCGTATAGGCAATGGCGTATTGTTGCAAACTGGCACCTAAAAATAGCATAAAGCCAAGGGCAAGGGAGGGCCAGATGATGGAACAGTGCGGCTTTTTCAAAGGTGCTCCCGTTTTTATCCAGAAATAAAACGGACTTACGGTTAATACTCCCAACAAAAAGCGTATCGCATTGTACGCATTGGGACCGATTACATCAGACGCAAGACGTTGGGCTACAAAGGTGGAGCCCCAAACAAACGCAGTGAGTAATAAACATAAGCGAGCTTGTAACATAAAAAGAGGATTCCTTTCTATAAATGTAGAATTATATAAAGATAACCCTTAACAATTGTAACTAAAATAATCTTAGTTGTAAATTGTTACCCCCAAAGGTTTATTAACTTTTGTCTCAAGAAGTGTGGTATTTACGGAAGTTTTACACTTCTCATAAATATTCCGTTACCTCTAGTATATCGGGTTAAAAGTTTATGTCAACACAATTAATATATTTATTAGAAGAGATGAGGAATGTACTGTGATTAGTAAAGCTTTATTAACGGATTTGTATCAATTTACCATGATGCAAGGGTTATTTAAGGAAGGTCTGCATCGTACTCCTTGCGTTTTCGACCGTTTTTATCGTAAAAACCCCTTTGACGGTGCGTATACGGTAGTGGCCGGCTTAGAGCACGTCATCGATTATTTGAAAAATCTGTCCTTCAACGAAGATGATATTGCCTATTTACGTGAAACCGGTTTATTTGAAGAAGATTTTCTCGACTATTTAAAAGATTTCCGCTTCACCGGCAGTGTGTATGCGGCACCGGAAGGGACTGTTGCCTTCCCGGGGGAATTGTTGCTTCGTATTGAAGCACCTAAAGACGAAGCGATGCTCATTGAAACGCCTTTATCCATGTATCTCAATCATGAATCACTGATTGCTACCAAAGCGCGTCGTATCCGTAGTGTGGCCGGCAATGACAGCCTCGCCGAATTCGGTATGCGTCGGGCCCAAGGTACTAATGCCGCCGTTTACGGTGCCAGAGCATCTATTATTGGCGGTTTTAACGGCACCAGTAATGTGTACTCCGCATCACAATACGGTATTAAACCGGTAGGCACCATGGCGCACAGCTGGATTATGAGTTTCCCTGATGAACTCACGGCTTTTCGTTCTTATGCGGAACAATACGAAGATATGTTGGTACTCCTCGTAGATACCTATGACACATTGAAACAAGGTGTGCCCAATGCCATTCAGGTTTTCAAAGAAGTGAAAGAACGCCGCGGCGGCACCATGCCTAAAGGTTACGGCATTCGTCTCGACAGCGGCGACTTAGCGTACTTATCGCAGGAAGCTCATCAAATGATGACGGAAGCGGGTTTCCCGGATGCTACGATTTTTGCATCCAATGATTTGGATGAATACACCATCGCCGACTTGAAAAGTCAAGGCAGTGCCATTTCCGCTTGGGGAGTAGGTACCAAACTAATTACCGCCGATGGCACATCCGCCTTGGGTGGCGTGTATAAATTGGCCGGTCAATGGAAAACCGATGGTTCCTTCGTACCAACTATGAAATTCTCCGACAATGTGGAAAAAGTAACGAATCCGGGCCGTAAAAAGGTATTGCGCCTCATCAATCGACGTAACCGTAAGTTAATCGGCGATCTCGTTTGCCTTCTCGATGAAACGATTGATACGACGAAACCATATACCTTCCAAAATGCCATGTATCCTTGGAAACGGACCCATTTAGCGGCTGACAGCTTCGACGTAGTGGAACTGTTGGTGCCGATTTTTGAAAACGGCAAATTAGTCTACGATGTGCCAAGTTTGCCTGAAATTGTAAGTTATGCGAATGAGCAGATTAAATTGCTCTGGCCTGAATATTTCCGCTTGAATCGTCCGCCGATTGTTAAGGTGAATATCAGCCAGAAATTACACGAATTGAAACGACAATTGTTGCTTGAAAAAGTAAAGCATAATAATCCGGAATTTACGGAGGGGTAAGACTGTATACAGTAGTGCGCTATGTTTGCTAGGTATAAAGAAGCGGTCATATTCTCAGGAAAAGACTAAGGGAATAGTAAGTAGATATAAAGGAGTGAATCAGATGAAACACAAGTATCTGAAGGGATTGGTATTGGCTGCGTTATTGGGGTTGGCCACACCGGCGATTTCGGGCGTTTCGGCAGCGGAAGCAACGAGTGGTACGCTGGCGCCGATTAGTTTGCCTTACGGTATCGTACAAAGCAGTGATGCGGTGAAAACAAAAGTATCACCTGATACTATCGCCATTAAGCCACAGCTCGTAAGCACGGTGATGACTACCGTAGACAATAAAACGGTGAACTTACCGGCCGGAGTGACCGTCTTTGACTTAAAACGGATGATGACGCCAATGGGGATGGTTGACGGTACAAAATTTATTTCCGCCAAAGAATTGAATGCGGAATATGTTAAAGATATTCGTGACATGGCTAGCAAGAAAGAACTCAACATAAAAGAGCTGAAGGATTTTAACGGCACGATTTATCGCGATTGGAATATGTATCAATTGCGCGGGGAAGATGCGGAAGGCGTTCATACGGCCTATGTAGTGGATTTGGCATTAGGACCCGATTATATCAAAGGTGAACGAGCTAATCTTGAAATCAGTAACGCTTTGTGGGAAGCGGCGGATAAATCAGTAGCGAATACTAAAAAATCCGCTATAAACAGCAGAGACGGTGTACAAGAGCGCGATTCTATGAAATTTGCCAAAACGGCGGCTATTGCAGCGGCCTATATGTCGCAAGTATCTAATACGGGTGATTCGAAGGAGCAATTAGGCCATACGTGGCAGGTGGTTCGTGATTTGGGCGACGAACTGACGAAGCAGCAAGAAGCTATGCTGGCACCGTATCCGGCTGAATATGATGCGGACGCCTTCTATACGGCTATGCTTAAGGGCACCGAGGCTGTACCTGTGATGCGGGATGCAGCGGCATTCAATCAGTTTGTTGACAAACATAAGAACAATTTGGTGAAAGCCTTAGTGGCTGATTTAGATAAGGCCATCGGTGAATTGAAAAAAGAAGCTGAGACGAATGAGCGTGCCAAAGAAAAATTGGAGCTTAATCAGAGCCTTCGCGACGGTTTGAAAAAATTCTTTGCTACGTCGGACATTAAAGCGGATTATTTGAGCGAATTGGAGCAATTAAATTCTCATTTCGGCCCGGTACTCTACTCTGAAGCGCGGGACGTTTTTACCTTTGACAGCTACGAAATTCCGCTCGGTGGTTTGAATTTAGTTCGTTTTGACAAAGAAGGTCCGGTTATAACAGTATTAACCACGAATGACGGAGATTTTAATTATTGGCAAAAGCAGTGGCAACGCATGTATAACTTAGAACCTCAAGTCAGAGCGTTTACCGCTGATGCGAAAAATACCGCTATTCCGGCTAAAAAAACGACAACGCACATGAAAGCTTTAGGTCATGACGGAAATATCGTAGTACCACGTGATTTAACGGTTAAAAGATTATCGGATACTGTCATTATTCCGGCTCTGAAGAACTTCATGGAAAATGAGACGAAAAAGGCCGTTGAAAAAGGACCGGAACTGCGCGATTGGGTAACCGACAAATTATTGGTTGGGGAAGAACGCGAAGCGAGCATTGAATATTACAATCGTCTTAAAGAACGGTTGCAGTTTTATGAAGATTACCGTCTCGGTGAAAAATCTGATGTATACCAATGGCAAATGAAGGATAGTGAAGGGCGTAAGACGGCTACCGTATTTGGCATGGTGTTGACACCAAAAACGTCACAAGGTTTATACAGTATGTTGCAAAAAGATTTTCTTGATTTTCAGTTGCCTGCAATTAATTCGTATTGGATGGAAAGTAACGGTGCCTTAAAGCAGATGATTTTGAAGGCTACTAATTTAAGCAGTATGTCCGATTATGCTTTTACGTCGGTAACGATAAAAGACCAAACGCCTTGGGCGTTATTACCGCATTATACGCATCCGGCGTATACAGGTTCAGCTCGTGCATTTATAAATGTGAATGGCTTTGAATTGCCATATTATATACAGGGCGCGGTTGTCTTGACCGAGCCGGATCCGGTAGTGTACATAATGTTTACATCCGATTTGGAAAGGGATGAATTTGCACCGCGTTTTGTACAGTTCATTCAAGAGCTTTAATTTAAAGCTTGAACGAAGTTGTATTGTAATGGCATAAATAGAAATAGCCACAGCAAACCGTAAAGTGCTGTGGCTATTTTGAACTTACTTGTAAAGAAGCCTATAAGCTTTCATATCATTTGAGAAGCTACGCCATATTAAAACGTATTTTTCGTTGTCCGTTTCGGCCATTTTAGGGGTTCCATGTCAACGCCTTCCAAGGTAAGAAGTTTAACTTTGACTGATAGTCCGCCGGTGTAGCCCGTAAGGTTATTGTTGGCACCGATGACGCGGTGGCACGGTACGATGATGGGAATGGGATTATGGCCGACGGCGCCGCCGATGGCACGAGCCCGAATTCCGGTATTGTCATCGTTGGGGTAGAGCTTTTTGGCTAAATCACCGTAGGTAGTAAGCGCGCCGTAAGGAATATCCAGGAGGGCTTGCCACACTTTTTGGCGAAACGGCGTGCCGATGAAGCGAATCGGTGGCATTGTAGTCGGATTTTTGCCGGCGAAATAGTCTTTTAACCAAGTTTCCGTGGTTTTAAAAATAGGAAGGTTATTATTTATAACTTCCTTAGAATCCGTATCCAAATTGTATTGTTGGCTTGGTAAGCTGAGACCAATTAGGTTTTCACCATCACTGTACATGGTAATAATGCCATAATCGTCAAAGCTTATGGTGTAGCTGTAAACGGTATGGGGGTCGGTGTTTGTGTTAGCTTGATTGCTCATGATGGTAAGCCTCCTCAGGTAATTGCAGTAAAAACGGGATAGTGAAATGTGTTATATAAAAGAGGAATGTCAATTGTATATCAACATTTTCAAAATGAGTCTATGACATTTTGAGGTAAACATTTTAGGTTATTTTGTCCATTTGATATTGTACATCACAGTTAACTTATTCTATAATGAATCTATAAGCAAATTATACAAGTTTATTCGTGTAATTGTCCATGAAAGGAGTTTTTTATGAAACCTGTATTTACTGAAAACGCCCCTAAAGCTTTAGGCCCTTACTCTCAAGCTATTAAAGCCAACGGCTTTGTGTTCATTTCCGGCCAGGGCGGCATCAATCCTGAAACCGGTAAATTGGTTGAAGGCGGCGTTGAAGCTGAAACTTTACAAGCTATGAAAAACATCGAAGCTATTTTGAAAGAAGCAGGCACTGACTTCTCCAAAGTAGTTAAAACAACTTGTTTCTTGGCTGATATTAACGATTTTGCTAAATTCAATGCTATTTATGCTGAATACTTCACAAGCAAACCAGCTCGCAGCTGCGTAGCCGTTAAAGAATTACCGGCCAACTTCTCTGTTGAAGTAGAAGTAATTGCTGTGGCAGAATAATTCGGTAATTTGGCTGAAATAAAAATCAGAATTTGATGTTGTGATTGAAAGCTGCACAAAATCATCGAAGGTTGAAAGCGGAAGGCTAAAATTCCAATAAAAAAACTCCGGTACAGGCGGTAATGTGTAGTGACCCCAAAAAGTTAGACTTTTATTTCCGAGAAGCCTGAATAGGTTTCTCGGAATTTTTTATGCTACTGTATTCTTTAAGCGATACTTTACCGGACTTAGCCAATTCAACTTCTCTTTTATTCGTTTTTCATTGTAATAGAGTATATATTGAGTAAGTGCTGTTTCTAATTCCTTGTAGCTATGAAATGTTTTTCCATAATACATTTCTTGTTTCAAAATTGAAAAGAAGTTTTCCATAGGCGAATTGTCATAGCAATTTCCTTTTCTGGACATACTCTGGAAGATATTATTATTCTTTAAGAGCCTTTGATATTCTTTCATTTGATACGCCCAGCCTTGATCAGAGTGAAATGTTCGTCTATATTTAGCATCCTCTGTTATTTTAATAGCTTTTCTTTGTGCCATTAAAATACCAGATGCTAAAGGTGCCGGTGAAATACTGAAACTTAGTATTTCAAGATTATATAGGTCCATAAATGGATCTAAATACAATTTTCTTGTTATTAATTCTCCATCAGCTCCCACCTCATAATACTTGAATTCAGTTGTATCTGTTGTGATT
>NZ_SVCB01000123.1 GCF_015058545.1 Veillonella sp. | reverse complement strand
TATTAAAATACCGATAATCATGAGCACACTGCTGCCCAATTTTAAGACTACGTCGGTGTATAAAGTGCGCAGTGATTCCGTATCATTGGTTACCCGCGTAACCAGGTTACCGATTGGCAATTGCCCGAAATGAGCCGGTGTACGGGCTAAAATTTTAGAAAATACTATATTTCGAATTTCAAAAATAATGCTTTGACCGAATTTTTGTAACGTATAGTTTTGCACAAACAAGGCAATAATACTAAAACATATAGTCATAAAGTAGATGCCGGCATATTCCGTAATAATGCCGATGTCGCGCTGCGGAAAGGCCGTATCGATTACGGTTTTCATCAAAAGCGGGCGCAGTAAGTCGAGGCCCATGGCAATCAATAAAAACAGAGCGGCCCACAAAAGCAGGAAGGAATGCGGTTTGATATATTGACCTAAACGGCTAAGTAACAAGATGTCTTGATGCTTTGTTAACTGCGTTTCTTCCTGTACCGTATAGGAACTGGTATGTTGCTTGCTCATTGGTCCCCTCCTTCCTCAGCTACACCGATAAGAGGTTCATCAAGCTGCTGGGCATATAAGCGATAATATTCGCCTTCTTTGGCCATAAGCGCTTCATGAGTACCTTCTTCCACAATAGTACCTTCTTTAAAAACAATAATTCGATCCGCTTCGCGGAGTGCTTCCAAACGTTGGGAAATGAATAATAAATTTTGATTACGGCCCTGGCGTAAGGTATTTATAATCGTACCGGCACTAATGGTATCCAGTGCGGAGAAACTGTCATCTAAGAGCAAATACGGTGCATTTTTATAAAGACCGCGAGCAATATTAACACGCTGTTTTTGACCGCCCGATAAATCGGTGCCCCCTTCTTTCAAACGTTTGGCTGCCGGCGCCAGACGCTGACTCAAATCGCGCGTCAAAGCCGCCCGCTCAGCGGCTTGGGTAAGTTCTAAAGTATGGTTTGACGCTTCACCGAAAGCGATATTTTCACCGATAGTAGTCCCTAATAGATACGGTTCCGGCGGTACATAGGCAATGCTGCGACGCAACACTTGAAGCGGCATTGTCGTAATGTCTTCATCCCCTACATAAATACTGCCCTGTGGTGTATCGTGTAAGCGCAATAACAATTTGAATAAGGTGGATTTACCGGAACCCGGTCCTCCGACGATGCCGATAAATTCACCGGGCTTAATCGTTAAGTTTACGTCGTGCAGCATAGGCACTTTAGTTTCCGGATAGGTAAAGGTTAAATCTTTAACCGTAATAGTTGTTAACGGCAATTCACGTTCCTCATCGGTTGGTTTTTCTTCTTCAATCATGAGAAAATCGTAAATACGATCCAAGGAGGCCAACCCTTTTTGAAGAACCGATAACAAGGAACCAATACCCATAATCGGGCCGATAATTAAATTCAAATAACCATTGACTGCTACGAAATCCCCTACGGTAATTTCATTGGCAATGATTAAGCGACCGCAGATAAAAATGGCGATGGCGTGACACATAAAAGGGGCCACGAAAGTGAGCGGAGCCAAGATTGAATCGAGGAAGGCAACGCGCATGTTCTTATCATAATTCACTTTGTTAATATTGTTAAAACGCCATAAACTGCGCATTTCACGGTTAAAGGCACGAATGACCGGCATGCCGAGGAATAATTCTTGCGCGAACTCCGTTAAGTCGCTATACGTATTCTGCGCTTCTTTTTGACGCTTACGCATGCGGCGACTCACGGTGAGCATTCCGGTCAGAATAAACGGCATCGGTAGTAAGGTAAGTGCCGTCAAGGAAACGCTGATTTCTTTAGCCATCAAGAAGAATGAAAAAATACCGAAAAAGATGGCATCTACTAAAATCATTACCCCCAGGCCTAAAGAAACGCGCAAGGATGTTACGTCATTGGTCATTAAGGCCATAACCTTACCGGGGCCGTTTTTTTCATAATAGGCGGTAGGAATATATAATGCGTGATCGAATAAACGACGACGCAGTAAAAATTCAAAGCGACGAATGGACCCCAACAACAAATGTCGGGATGAAAATTTTAGAACAGTGACAACAATAGCTAACATAAAAAAGTACCCTATATATGTAGTAAGGCCTTCCTTACCGTAATATAAGGTGTTAATGGCTTCCCCGATGAGGCGCGGAACATATAAAAACAGAATGTTAATCGTAATCAGAATCAAAACGCCTAGTAAATAGACGGGGCCATAACCTTTGAAAAATTGTGAAAAAATAGTCAGTTTTTTCATTATCGTCTCCAAGAATAGTCAGATTTTTTATTTTATCTATAAAAATAAAATGATATATTTTACTTCTATATTGTAACATAGTTTATATCACATCGAAAATCATCAATTTTTATTTTACTTATAAATTCTATCATGCTATACTTAATATGGTAAGCGGAGTTGTACGGCATTTATAAAAATAACCGTCTCCACTCTACGAGACAGTGAAAATTGTTCTCTGTCAGATAAATTAAACATTAAATTTTGAATTAATCTTAGGAGGTTATTCATTATGGAAAAACGTACCGGTGTAATTACATTCGCAGGCAATCCAATGACATTGTTAGGTAAAGAAGTTAAAGTTGGCGACGCAGCTCCTAACTTTACTGTATTAGATAACGGCTTAGGCGCTAAAACTTTGAAAGACTACGAAGGCAAAGTAAAAATTATTTCCGTAGTTCCTTCCCTTGATACCGGCGTTTGTGACGCTCAGACTCGTTGGTTCAACAAAGAAGCTACCGAACTTTCCGACGATGTAGTTATCTTGACTATCTCCATGGACCTTCCATTCGCTCAGAAACGTTGGTGCGGTGCTGCCGGCGTTGATAACGTAATCACCCTTTCCGACCACAAAGATGCAAGCTTCGGTGAAGCATACGGTTTCTTGATTGAAGAACTCCGTTTGTTAACTCGCGGTATCGTTGTTATCGGTAAAGACGACAAAGTAGCATATGTTGAATATGTTCCTGAAGTAACAAGCTCCGTTAACTTTGACGCTGCTGTTGCTGCTGTTAAAGAATTAATCTAAGGATTAACTGAATTAACTCACATAGAGTGTCGAGCATTGGCTCGGCACTCTTTTTTATCCTATAGGTTCTAACCCACTTAGCTCTATAAGACCCTATTTACCCTATAAGCGCCCTTTTTTGTATGAAAAAACTACGGCAATATAAATCGCCGTAGTTTCTTTTTTAGCGCTCATTTTGATTGGATAAGGAAACCGCTTTTATATGCAAACTATATAATATTATTGTTTAAAAATCGCTGTCTTACTCATCACATCATGACGTAATTTTTCTTCGTCAATAGTAAGTAATTCGCGGTCTTTCATGACTACTTTGCCCGCTACAATCGTTGTCTGCACATCGGACGAATTAGCCGCATATACCAAGGAGGCCACATCATTATAACGCGGTAACCAATGCATGCCGGTTACATCATATAAGCAAAGGTCCGCACGATAGCCTTCTTTAATGAGGCCTAAATCGTTATAATCGAGAACTTTAGCCCCTTCAACGGTGCCTAATTGTAAGGCTTGATGAGCCGGAATGGCTTTCGGATCAAAGTGCGTAGCTTTATGAAGCGTAGCTGCCAAACGAACTTCTTCGAGCATATCCGCATTATTGTTGCTGGCGGAACCGTCAGTGCCAAGCCCTACGGTAATACCTTTGGCAAGCATAGCCGGCACATCGGCAATACCGCTGGCTAATTTAAGATTGGATTGCGGATTATGAGCGACACGCACATTTTTTTCCTTCATGATATCGAGGTCTTCATCCGTTAAATGAACACCGTGAGCGGCCACACAGCCCGTATCAAACACGCCTAAATCATTGAAGTGAGCAATCGGCGTTTTGCCGGTTGCTTTAATTACATTCTCCACTTCCCCTTTCGTTTCGCAGAGGTGAATGTGGATTTGCGCCCCCAAGTCATGGCTAAGGTCCATGACTTTTTTCATATAATCATCGGGACAAGTATACGGCGCGTGCGGTCCCAGCATTACTTTGATGCGATCATTGTCAAAACCGTGCCAATCATTGAATAAATGACGGCTATCTATCAAGGCTTGTTCGGCTGTAGGTGCTACCCCGGCCATACCGCGGGATAAAACGGCACGAATACCGGTTTCTTTTACCACCTTGGCCGTATCGTTCATGAAGAAATACATATCGCTGAAACAAGTGGTACCGGAACGGAACATTTCGGCGATACCTAAGCGTGTACCGACTTCTACCAATTCATTGGTTAATTTTGCTTCAGCCGGCCAAATAGCGTTTTCCAGCCAATCCATGAGTTCCAAATCATCCGCATAATTACGGAATAAGCCCATAGCAATGTGGGTATGTGTATTGACAAGGCCCGGTGCGGCTACACGACCATGACCGTCTAAAATATACGCCGCATTACCGCATTCTTTAGTGATTAACTCTTGGCCGAAAGGCGTCTGACTTTCTTCTTCGGTCAAAATTTTATCGATATATCCGTCTTTAATAATTAACGTTACATTGCGCAACATGTCTTTACCGGATTCAGCACTTTCCCCGGTAATGCAATCAATATTGCGAATTACAATATCAGCCATTTATATCTCCTTTAGTTGAACCGCTACCAACGTACTCTATTCAGATTAGATGACACAACCGTTTGTACCTATAACCTCAGAGCGCAATCTCTTATTGAACTTTATGCAAATAATCATATTGTTCTTGGGTTAACGAATCTAAATCGTAGCCCATGTTTTGCAATTTAACTTTCGCAATACGCACATCCAGTTCATGCGGCAAAATGTGAACCGTTGCTTCCATATCTTTACCATGATCAAGCAAGTATTCCGCAGCCAATGCCTGCATAGCAAAGGACAAGTCCATAATTTCTGCAGGATGACCATCCCCGGCAGCGAGGTTAACAAGACGACCACCGGCTAATAAATAAAGCGTACGGCCGTCAGCTAAGCTGTAGCCTTCAATATTTTTACGAACATTTTTATGAGAAACAGCCACTTCCGCAAGTTCGACACCGTTTACTTCACAATCGAAATGGCCCGCATTACACATAATGGCTTTGTCTTTCATCACTTCGAAGTGCTGTTTGCGGATAACATCTTTACAACCGGTTACGGTGATGAAAATATCACCGATTGGGGCAGCTTTAATCATAGGCATAACTTTAAAACCGTCAAATACAGCTTCGATGGCTTTAATCGGATCCACTTCGGTTACGATAACGTGAGCGCCGAGGCCTTTAGCACGCATGGCCACACCTTTACCGCACCAACCATAGCCGGCTACGACTACATTTTTACCGGTAACGGTCAAGTTAGTGGTACGCATGATACCGTCCCATACGGATTGGCCCGTACCGTAACGATTGTCGAAGAGGTATTTACAATAAGAGTCGTTAACGGCAATCATTGGGAATGTCAATTTATTTTCATTAGCCAAGGCGTGAAGACGATGCACACCTGTTGTTGTTTCTTCGGAACCGCCGATAAGTCGTTCTTTCGCGTCCGTGCGAGTAGTGTGCAACAAGTTTACCAAGTCCCCACCGTCATCGATGATAATATGCGGTTTATGATCCAACGCTTTATTTAAGAACATGAAGTATTCTTCTTCGGTGCAGTCATGCCACGCATACACGGTGAGGCCCATATCAACGAGGGCTGCCGCTACATCATCCTGAGTGGACAATGGGTTGGAACCGGTTACGATAACATCAGCACCGGCTTCTTTTAAAATAGTAGACAAATACGCCGTTTTAGCTTCCAAATGAACGCTCACTACGACCGTTTTGCCTTCAAATTTATGACTCGCTTTAAATTCTTCCCGTAAGCTGTTAAGAGCGGGCATAAAATTGGACACCCATTCAATTTTTTTACGACCTTCCGGTGCCAATTTAATGTCTCTGATTAATGATTCCATGATAACCTCTTCTTTCTTGAAAAACATCTATAATACTACCGATAAAAGTAGATTTACGCATTACCGTACAAGCTTCTTTTGTAAATCCGCAATGGCTTTATTGTAAGGTGCTTTTAAAACGCCTTCTTCGGTAATAATAGCACTTACGAGTTCATGCGGCGTTACGTCAAAAGCAGGGTTCAAAACGTCGATTCCGTCCGGTGCGGTTGGGATACCGGCAAAGCATTTAACTTCATCGGCACTGCGCATTTCGATAGGAATATCGCTCCCTTTAGCCAAAGTAAAGTCAAAGGTGCTGTACGGTGCGGCCACATAAAACGGAATATTATGAGCTTTGGCCGCTAAGGCTACGCCATAAGTACCGATTTTATTGGCCACATCCCCTTCCGTAGTGATGCGATCGGCGCCCACAATAACAGCATCGATAAGACCTTGTTGCATAGCATAGGCCGCCATATTATCGGTTAATAAGGTAACGGGAATGCCGTCATGATGGAGTTCAAAAGCGGTTAAACGAGCGCCCTGTAAAAGCGGTCTCGTTTCATCCGCATAAACCCGCTCTAATTGACCGTTAGCGTGAAGTTCACGAACAACGCCGAGAGCGGTACCCAAACCGGCCGTTGCCAAAGCACCGGCATTACAATGCGTCAAAATACGGATGCCCTTTTTACCTTCGAAAAGAGTAGCCCCCGCTTTAGCCATAGCCGCATTCAATCCCTGGTCTTCCAAATCAATAGCTTTGGCTTCCGCTTCGATTAAAGGTAACGCGGCCACCATGGTATCGCAAGGAAATACGATATTCGTCACAATACGGTCAATGGCCCATGCTAAATTAATGGCCGTCGGCCGTGTTTCTTTTAAAGTATTGGCAAACGTCAAAAAATTAGCTCGCTGTGTTACTTCATCAGGTGCCGATTCAATGGCCTCACGGGCAGCCAAAATAAGGCCGTAACCGGCGGCTACGCCAATGGCCGGTGCGCCGCGAACACGCAATTTTTTAATGGCTTCCGCTACTTGACGCCAGTCGGTGCAGTCAATATATTCTTCCTGATTCGGTAACTTTGTCTGGTCTAATAAAATCAAAGAATTACCATTCCAAGTGATGCTCTTCATGGATTCACTTTTTAAGGTATCCAATGTATGAACTGCTTCTTCTAAACTCATAGTAATTCACCCTCTTTGCCCAAGGCCGCTTTGAAACCGCCGTATTCGGCCAAACGATGGTGACATGGTAAATCCTGATCAGGATCGAGTTTTTCAATAGTACGTAAAATTAAGGCTTTAAATTTATCGGACATTTCAGCCATAATATCGAGAACTTCTTGATGTGTAAGTTCAGTCGGCGAAATACCGGCAGCAAAGTTAGTTACCATGGAAATCGTGGCATAAGCAATTTCAGCTTCACCCGCTAGCACCACTTCCGGAACATTCGTCATCCCCACTGTGTCGGCACCCATCATTTTGAACATCTTAATTTCGGCCGGCGTTTCAAAACGAGGGCCTTCCGTGCATACGTAAGTACCACCGTTATGAGCGTCGATATTAAGTTCCGATGCCGCTTCCATAATCACCTTGCGAAGAGCCGGCGAATACGGATTACCTACGCCTAAATGGACAACCTTTTTGCCATTGCCGTCAAAGAAGGTAGACACGCGGGATTTTGTAAAATCAAGGAACTGATCAACCAATACAAAGTGCCCCGGTGCATAATCAGTATTCAAAGAACCCACTGCCGTTGTGGACACAATCATGGTTACACCTAATTTTTTGAGACCCCAAATATTAGCGCGATAATTAATCAAATGAGGCGGAATGGAATGACCTTTACCGTGGCGGGCTAAGAATATAAGCTGTTTCCCCTTATAACTGCCCTTCGTATAAGCAATTTCACCATACGGCGTTTGCATCGTCTTTTCTTCAATATTTTCAAACATAGATGGATCGTACACACCGGTACCGCCAATAATTGCGATTACACCCATTATAGTCACCTCGTCTTATCTTTCTTTACAATAGCTTTTTACTAAAAAATAAACCTCCGGAGCCTGAGCCCCGGAGATTCCATACCTTAGTTACTGCCCTAAGGCTCGTCTATTCTATTGTACCACAATCTAACTGATTGCGTTAATCATTTGTTTTTGCAGGTCAAAAGCTGTTTATCAAAAAATCTAATTAATGCGCTACCCCATCGTTACGGGACGCTTCCGCAAAAATCTGCTTCAATTCATCGCGGCTGAACTGATATTTTTCATTACAGTAATGACAAACAAGTTCGGTCGTTTCATCTTCCAACAATTCTTCTTTATCCGCAGGTTGCAGCGTAGCCAAAATTTGTTCAAATCGTTCACGGCTGCAAGTACATTGAAAAGCCACATCACCTTCATAGACTTGTTCAGACGTTAAACCGGCCAATACTTTTTCAACTAAACCTTCCCCATTAGGATGCGCTTCCAAATAATGAGAAATAGGTCCCAATTCATTAATATTAGCTTCTACTTGCGCCAAAGCTTCATCAGTTGCATCCGGCAGAGCCTGTACGAGAAAACCGCCGGCAGCCATAGTCGTTCTGTCTGTATTAACCAAAACGCCCAAGCTGATAGTGGCCGGAATCTGTTCTGACGTATATAAATAGTAGGCTAAGTCTTCCGCTACTTCACCGGTCTGCATCGGGCTTTGGGACGTGTAATCCTGACGGAGTTTGGTAAAACGAGTTACCTGTACTTCACCGTCATGGCCGACAGCGGCGCCCACATCCATTTTACCGGCATATTTTAACGGTATATCCACATGAGGATTATCAACATAGCCGCGCACCGTATTATTACTGAACGCATCTACATGAACCACGCCTAAAGGTCCTTTACCGTTTAAACGTAAACTTACGTTTTCTTCGTTTTTAAAATCCCCGGCCATTAAAAGGGCGCCGGTCATAGCACGACCGAGAGCCGCCGTAGCTACCGGGCTCAAATCGTGACGCACTCTTGCTTCTTCCACAGTGTCAGTCGTTACGGCAAAGGCCATACGAACACCTTCTTTAGTCGTATAACGACGAATAAAATCCATATCTATTTTCCTTTCTTATACTTATAACTTAAATATTAAACTTCTATAATCATAACCACCCGTAGAACGGGTGGTTTGCTCTGACCCTATAAGGGTCTTTCTCTAGTGGTTGCCCTCTAAAGAGGGCTTTGAGTAATCTGACAACCACTCTATTACCACTGGCTGCCCCCTACTCGGGGGCTTTTAT
>NZ_SVCB01000010.1 GCF_015058545.1 Veillonella sp. | reverse complement strand
TTGA
Organism: Veillonella sp.; assembly: GCF_015058545.1. Taxonomy (GTDB): domain Bacteria; phylum Bacillota; class Negativicutes; order Veillonellales; family Veillonellaceae; genus Veillonella_A. The sequence goes on along the minus strand of NZ_SVCB01000010.1, from coordinate 10,292 downwards.
ACCTCCTAAGTTGAAATGTTGTGGTTGCCAGACCAACTTCATTGTATCATTAGGAGGTTCTTTCCTTTTCTATAAGAATTTTTTACCGACCCCCAGTTTAACTGGGGGTTTTGTCATGCCTATTCGGCGTACAAAAACAGAACCTCCGGAATGGGGTTCCGGAGGTTACACATCGCTCTACCGAGGCATAAACAGCCTTGCAGAGAAAAATTATTTATCAAACAAATTACTTACCGATACTTCGTGGAAGATACGCATAATCGCTTCACCCAATAAAGGTGCTACCGACAAGGACGTAATATTTGGTAATTTATGTTCTTCCGGTAAATCAATTGTATTGGTTACGATTAATTCCTTAATATTGGAGTTTGCAATGCGTTCGCAAGCAGGATCGGTTAATACGGCATGAGTTACACAAGCCATAACGGATTTAGCTCCGAATTCTTTGAGTGCTTTAGCCCCTTCAACCAAAGAGCCCGCTGTATCAACGATATCGTCGATAATGATGCAGTTCTTACCTTCTACATTACCGATTAAGTTCATAACTTTAGCCACACCCGGTTGCGGACGTTTCTTTTCGATAATCGCGATTGGTGCACCGATGCGGTCGGCCAAATCACGAGCACGGGTTACACCGCCAAGGTCAGGCGATACAACGATTAAATCTTCCATTTTCTTTTCGTTAATGTATTTTGCCAAAATGGAGGCACCGAACAAGTGGTCCACCGGCACATTGAAAAAGCCTTGAATCTGACCGGCATGAAGGTCAATCGTAACGAGACGAGTGATGCCGGCTGTCTGCATTAAGTCAGCTACCAATTTAGCCGTAATTGGTTCACGACCGCGAGTTTTACGGTCCTGACGAGCATAGCCATAGTACGGCACTACCGCCGTAATGTGACGCGCAGAGGCACGTTTTAAGGCATCAGCCATAACTAATAACTCAATTAAATTATCATTTACCGGATAGCTGGTAGGTTGCACGATAAATACATCTTTACCGCGTACGCTTTCATCAATCATAATCTGAACTTCGCCATTGTTGAAACGACCTACAAACGCTTCGCCTAAAGGTAAGCCTAAGTAATCACAGATTTCTTTCGCCAACTCCGGATTCGCATTACCTGTGAAAATTTTAAGTTTCTTACCGTCTTCAAATGCCATGATTCAATACCCCTTTTGCTAATTAATAACTTCGTTGCTCCTAGCAAACCTCATCTTTATTATTGTATACTATTACCGTCTTTATTGCAAAAAAGTAAACAACTTTTTTCTATTTTTTCTTAAATGTATCGTCAGTTACCCAGTTTTCTTTTACAATTTGACGAGCCCGACCTACCGCCAAAGATTTAGCCGGTACATCTTTGGTAATAGTGGAACCGGCGCCGATATAACTGTAATCACCAACCGAAACAGGGGCTACTAAATTAGAATTACAGCCCACAAAAGCACCGTCACCGATTTTGGTACGGTGTTTTAATTTACCGTCATAGTTAACCGTAATTGTACCGCAGCCTATATTAACGCCGCTGCCTACATCACTGTCGCCAATATACGATAAGTGTGGGAATTTAGTCCCCTTACCGACAATACTGTTCTTCACTTCCACAAAGTTACCGATATGAACGGATTCGCCGATAACCGTATTAGGACGTAAATGTACATACGGTCCGATATCAGCGCCGTCTTTTACTTCACAATCATGAGCATAGGTAAAATGCATAACCACTTCGTTGCCCACCTTTACATTGGTTAAACGACTATGTGGTCCGATTTTGCAACCTTCACCGATAACCGTTGTCCCTTCAAGTAAGGTACCCGGTAAAATTACCGTATCGGCACCGATTACAACTTCCGGTGCAATATAAGTGGATGCGGGATCGATAATCGTCACACCGAGGTCCATGAAATGACGGTTCGTACGCTCACGCAAAATGCGTTCTGCTTCTGCCAATTGAGCGCGGGAGTTAACACCTAACGACTCTTCTTCGTTGGTCATCATATAGGCACTTACGCGGTCACCCTGATTTACCAAAATGCCTACCACATCGGTAATATAAAGTTCGCCCTGCGCATTGTCATCGGATAACTGTTCCAAACACGGCCATAGCTTTTCACTGTCAAAGGCATACATACCGGTATTGATTTCCTGAACGGCCAACTCTTCCGGTTTGCCGTCTTTTTGTTCCACAATGCGAAGAACCTTGCCCGTCCCTTCTTCGCGAATAATGCGGCCGTACCCGGTCGGATCAGCCATATGAGCCGTCAATACAGTAGCGGCGGCACCGGTTGCTTCATGTTCGGCTAACAACGCTTCCAACGATTCACGCGTTACGAGTGGCGTATCACCGCAGAGCAATAAAATGGTCCCTTTGTAATCACCTAATAAAGGTTTGGCCTGCTTAACAGCATGGCCGGTGCCTTTTTGCTCAGTCTGGGTCACGAATTCAGCAGCCTCACCCAAGTACGCCTGCACTTGTTCACCGCCAAAACCGACAATAACAACATTGCGTTCTGTGCCCACTGTTTTTACGGTTTCAAGTACGCGTTCCACCATAGGCTTACCCGCTACGGGATGCAATACTTTCGGTAGTTTAGACTTCATGCGGGTCCCTTTACCGGCCGCTAAAATCAAAGATGTAATAGGTTTCATACAATTAGGCCTCCTTATCAGCCTCTAAATTTACAGGTTCGATATCAATACTGCGTGTTTCTTCATTAACACCGTTAAGAATTAAGAGTGCTTCGCAATCTTTTACAACTTTAGGATCCGGCGTCGATACCAATACACCGATGCCAACCACGGTGCCGCCCATTTCGGTAACCAGCTCCCGCATGCCGTTCGCCGTGCCGCCGGCTTTCATAAAATCATCAATGAGCAACACTTTGGATTTAGGCGGAATAGCCCGTTTCGTAAGCGACATAGTCTGAATGCGACGATTCGATCCGGTTACATAGTTAATACTGATAGACGAACCTTCTGTCACCTTACTGTCACGGCGAGCGATAACAAGGGGTTTGTTAAAAGCTCGCGCCACCATAACGGCCAGCGGAATTCCTTTTGTTTCTACCGTCATAATATAGTCCGGGTTCCGGTCGGCAAAACGAGTCATAAAAATCTCGCCTAAACGGCTGGCAATATGCCAATCATATAAAATGTCCGACATATACAAGAAGCCACCCGGAATTACGCGGTCCGGTTCTTGTAAACGTTGCTGTACTTCACGAAGAACAGACATAGCCCGCTCCCCTTGACGATACGGAATAAAACGGACACCACCGGCTACTCCGGCCACCGTTTCCAAGGTGCCTAAGGAAAAATGTTGCAAAGCTGTTTTCACGGAACTTAAATCTTCACTGAGTGTGGACTTTGCAATATCAAAAAAATCGCAAAAATAGCGTAAAGATATCAATTCTTGCGGAGAATCTACCAACAGTTTAGTAAGCGCTACCATGCGCTCAACGCGTCGCACTTTTTCCACTGTATACCTCCTTATACAAAAAAATAACGTTGCCGACTATGCCAACAACCTTGTTCTCTTTTAAGGATACCACAAAACGTTCGGAAAATACATACTTTAAAGGTAAAAATCCATACATTCAAGGTTAATTTTCATCTGAACGTTCGTAGTTTGCAAGTATCTTTCAAGAGTGGATAGTCAAAACATCTATTCCCTGACAAACATTACTACTAGCCTGTTCCGTCTTTTGAATAACAAAAGAGACTATAACCTAAACGAAGAAATGATTCCTCGTTTTTGTTACAGCCTCTTTAGCTGCATTTTAGATGTTAATAATTGAATTCATAAAAGTAAATTCATACATAGTACTAACGCTTCTCTAAAATCTTATTCTCTTATTCTAAAATATAAACCTTAACGGTTTGTCGGCCAAAATCTATGGCCTCGCCATGAGAATCCATGGCTAAATCGATACGATTACCAATAATATCGCCGCCGGTATCATCCGCGACTGCATATCCGTAGCCCTCGACATAAACCGCTGTGCCTAATGGAATCACATTCGGATCCACCGACACATACCCACGTTTCAATAAATTGCCTCGTGCCGTATATGAGGAATTACCCGGATCATATGCGGAATAGGCAGTGGCATTCATCGACATAGTCTTCTTATACTCTGTCGGAACACCGCGCTCTTTAGCTAAGAGCTCCATTGTCTTGCTGTCCACTTCACCGGTTACGGTTAAACCGTTTGCCTTCTGGAAACGTTTTAAAGCGTTGGCTGTGCCATCGCCAAAAATACCGTCAATCGAACCCGGTGAAAAACCACTGTGGGCTAAACGAGCCTGCAAATCGGAAACCGAGCGACCTCGATCACCAAAACGTGACACTTCTACGCTATTGCGCACATTGCGAGACTGTTGTGCTGCTGCAAATTTCTTATTGTTCTCTTTCATCACTGCCAAGGTGTCGCTATCCACCTTACCCGTAGCGGATAAGCCGTTTTGCTTTTGGAACATGCGTACTGCATATTCCGTATTATTACCAAAAACACCGTCAGCTGTATCAACCAAGTACCCTTGCGTTATCATCAAACGCTGAACATATTGTACTTCGCTGCCGCGATCGCCGCGTCCTACATCAGCCAATACTACTGAAGTACAAGCCATTAGAAACGTTAAGAGAACTGTCACTATTCTAAGTTTTCTCAATATTTCCACCTCGTATCTAAATGCAATACTATTTTACTTTATTTTGGGAATTTTGTCAAAATTCGACCCCTTTTATCAATTACAATCACCACTTTAATCAAAATAAACGGGGCTTTTTCCCACTTCGATTAATATCTTCGATATAGTTATTCATTTAGCCGTATATTTAGTTGGCCCTAGCATGTCTCAACGGGGAAACTAAAAGGACTGCCACTCTTTTTAAAAAGTAACAGTCCCTGCATCAATCGTTATCGTTACAAACGATTATACTAAATGATTTTTATGAAAAAACGGATCTTCCGGTTCAGTCAATTTCACTACCGGCGTAAAGAAGCGAAGCATAATATAACCGAAAATACCGGACACAATAGACCCTAAGAAGATACCTACTTTTGCAATTTCCTGTGCATGGCCCGGTGGGAATGCCAATAAGTTAACAAAAAGGCTCATAGTAAAGCCTACGCCACAGCAGAGGGATACGCCGTAAATGTGTTTCCACGTAAGCGGCTTAGGCATCGGTACAATCTTCGCTTTAACAAGAACAAACATGATGCCGAAAATGCCGATTTGCTTACCCACGAAAAGACCCAGGGAAATCCCCAAAATAACCGGGTGCATAAGTTCGGACCACTGGAAATCACCGAAGGAAACGCCCGCATTGGCAAAACCGAACAACGGTATGATAAGGAACGTAATCCAACCGCCCAATGCCTCATGCCAATCATTTAACGGCGATAATTCCACACCGTTACGCAACACTTTGGACGGAATCGTCATAGCTAAAATTACACCCGACAAAGTAGCGTGTAAACCGGATTTGAAGATACAGAACCAAAGAGCTACGCCAAGAATAATGTACGGCCACGGGCTGACTACGTCTTTTTTATTTAATAATAAGAGCAATACAAAAACAAGAACCGCACCACCCAAGTACATAAACTCTAAGGAAGGCGTATAGACAGCGGCAATAATTATTACGGCAATTAAATCGTCAACTACGGCCAAGGTTGTCAAAAATACTTTCGCTGCCAACGGTACTCGTGATCCCAATAAGGAAATAATACCGATGGAAAAGGCAATATCCGTTGCCGTCGGAATCGCCCAACCGCGAACCAATTCGCTTTGGTTATAAGTAAAAAACGTATATATCAAAGCCGGCATTAGAACACCGAATACGGCCGCAATGGTCGGTAACAAGCGTTTAGCATTTGTATTTAGCTCGCCTTCGAGCATTTCATGTTTTACTTCAAGGCCGACACCTAAGAAAAAGACGGCCATTAATACATCGTTAATCCAATGAGATACGGATAAAGGACCCACGTACGTATGCAAGATTTGTTCGTACTGCGGACCGAACGATGAATTAGCTACGAACACGGCCAGTACTGCCGTTAACAGCAATAAAATGCCCCCCGTAGCCGGCGCTTGAAAAACTTTTTTAAGACTCTCCATATGTTTCCTTCACTTTCTCACACATTCATAACCTCTCATAAGCTTCATCACATTTTATAATTTATGGTGATGCGCTAACTTAACTAATTCCTCTGCACTACTTAGTATACCCTATTCAAAATAAAACTGGCAATAAAATAAAGAGGTTTATTGAAAATTTTCAATAAACCTCTTGCTATACAATTTTATATTGTTAAAATCCCCAACAACGCTGTACGTAGTTCTATACCAGCCTATCAATAATTACTATAAAACTAATCTTCTTTCCGTTCTAAGGCACTTACATCAGGCGTTAAGAATCTAAGTACTAAATACCCTAACACACCGGAGAGGATGGAGCCCATGAAAATACCGACTTTCGCCATTTCCTGAGCATGACCGGCCGGAAATGCCAATAAATCGACGAACAAGCTCATAGTAAAGCCAATCCCACAGCAAAGAGTAATGCCGTATACGTGAGACCAAGTTGCATGAACCGGCATGTCAACCAATTTAGTTTTAACTAAAACAAATACGGTAGCAAATACGCCAATTTGTTTACCTAAGAAGAGTGCTAAAGAAACACCGAGTACAACCGGATGGAATAAATCGGAGTATGTAAAATCCCCAAAGGATACACCGGCATTAACAAAGCCGAACAGCGGTAAGATTAGGAAAGTAATCCATTTGATTAACGCATTGTTCCACTGCATGACCGGTGAAATCAAACGGCCTGTGCTGTATTTAGCCCGATACGGTATGGTCATGGCCAAGATAACACCGGACAATGTCGCATGAAGACCGGATCTAAAGATACAGTACCATAAGCCGAGGCCGAGAATAATATACGGAATCGGATGGAAAATCCCTCTTTTATTCAGTATCATCAAGAGTACAAAAATCACTACCGCCAATCCCATGAATAAAAATGACAAAGACTCGGTATACACGGCGGCAATGATAATAACTGCAATCAAATCATCCACAACAGCCAATGTAGTAAGTAAAACTTTCATAGCTACCGGAACGCGCGTCCCCAATAAAGAAACTACGCCAATGGAGAACGCTATATCCGTCGCTGTCGGAATAGCCCAACCTCTATGGTATAAAGGGTTGGCATGGTTAAATGCGAAATAAATAATGGCCGGAACCATAACACCGCAACAAGCGCATATGGTCGGTAAAATACGCTTCGCATTCGTATTTAATTCACCGTAAATCATTTCATGCTTAATTTCGAGACCAACGCCTAAGAAGAATATGGCCATTAAAACATCGTTAACCCACAAATCAACCGGGAATGGTCCCAACGGTAGTTTTAAGAACATAAAATACTGTTCTGCCAGTGATGAGTTTGCTACTCCGACTGCCAGTGCAGCTGAGATTAGTAATAAAATCCCACCGGCTGAAGGAGACTGTAGAAATGATTTAATCCAAGCCATAATATCCTCTTCTTTCTTAAGGAAATAAACTTTACAATAATTTTGATAATCTCACTTTCCCATCGTTTATTTCCTTTTAGTTATTTTATATATAATATTATATCATCTTTTATCATGAAGAGGAATGTAATTTTGTGCGTTTTGTGTATACATTTGTACAACAAAAATTGATAAGAGTTATTGAGAAATATGATTTTTAAAGCTAACTTATAAATACAATTACAAAATCAAACTCTAAAAAGTTAAACTAATAAATAAAAAAATTATACTTCTAATTTCTGCTTTAGAATTGACTATAATTTATAAGAATAGGCTCATTTATGTAAACTTACAAGGAATAATTTTGGTTATTGTCAGAAATAAATTTTTTCTATAAATCCCCTATGTAATTCGTCATGAACGAAAACGGAGTATACAAAAATCGGCAAAATAAAAAACCACACCGAAGTGTGGTTCTAATGGTGACCCAGGAGAGATTCGAACTCCCGACCTTTTGATTCGTAGTCAAACGCTCTATCCAGCTGAGCTACTGAGTCATAAACTTGCCACTCGAATATAATACCATAATACGCTGTTCATTGCAAGGGAAATTTTTCGTATATTTTACAATTCCTCAAGAATAGAACGAGCGACCTTGCGGCCGCCTTCTATATTATGGATGGCAGGGGCAGTAGGACTTGAACCCACAACCAACGGTTTTGGAGACCGCTACTCTACCAATTGAGCTATACCCCTATGTAGTACCAAGTCACACTTGATACTAGAATATAATACCAAATATTGAGGTAAATGTCAAACCTAATTTTAACTAATATATTTATCGTAAAAGTAAAGTAAACTCTTGTCCCATTAAAAAAGCGCTTTTATGAGCATCTCGTAATTTGCAATATTATTTTCGTGGAATGGCGACAGCATTCCTAAATACTTGCGATTATGCAGCTCATGATAGTCTTTTTCCTTATCATAAGCATAAATGGCGTTAATTAAGGCATCAGCTCCGGCATAAGCATCAAATTGATCGTAGTAAAACCCGATGTTTTCTTTTTTTAAGTATTCGGAGTTATGAACAAGCGGATATCCCCCATAAAGAGCTTCGTAATAAAGATAATTAAGTCCGCATTCCCACTGGAATGCTAAGACGATGTCTGTATATTTGCCTAAAAATTCCGGTGTCATAAAACGAGCTTCTACGGACATAATATTCTGTCTTACCAAATCGGTAAAGCCGATAAAATTATAAAAAGCATGGACGTTCTTTTTATCAACCGTACCACATAGATAGACGTGCTTCAGTAGATTTTTATTGCGACGATATACTTCTTCGGCAATTAATATGGGGGTCATGCAATTTTTTAGAACAGAAATATTAGGCTCCATCACAGCTACACGGCGTTGCTCCGGATCAATAGGATTGTAACCAAATATACCTTCTAAGCCCAGTTCTTTTATCTTTGTATCAATAAATAGCGGACTCCACAAATGCGGAACCTCATAAACCGGTGCCCGTGTAATGATTTCCACATAAGGTTTATTCGTTTTCATCAGATGCGGTGTAATCCAAACGGCATCATACCGTGTTCCGTTAAAAGCACGCCCGCCCTGTTCGGCATGAACGAATTTTTCCATATCCATGATAAAATCATTGCCCATGCGATACGATATGATTCTGGCTCCTTGGGCTCGAAAAGCACGGCCGATAGCCGGTTCTAATGCTAAAGTGCCTTCTATGAGCAAATCTGTCTTATTGAGTACTTCATGGTATTCGTAGTACTTTACATTAAAACCTTGGAATTGACTGGGAAGGCTTGTTAATTCGTTTCCCCAATACACAAAATAGACTTCGTTCACGAATTCTATCTGCTCTAGGCAGAGTTTTAAGAAAAACATATTTTGGCCGGCCCCATTCGACCAAATATGCTGATAGGAATCACCCCAAAAGAAAGTAATTCCTATGTTTATCTTTTTCTGCATGACTACCCCTCTTCCCGATTCGGTATTATTGTATTAACCGGTAATATATCAATTATACATAGATATTGAAAACTCATTTCAAGGAAATGATAACATAGTTTAGAGGATGGTACAAGGTGAGAGGGTAAAATTGTAGGGTCTAAACGCATTGCTTGGCTTTAGTGATTTTTTTAGTGCTAAGGAGGCTAGAGGGAGAAAGCTCTATTGATTTAGTGCGTGGCCGGATTGATTGGCTCGCTACGGTAGAGGGAGTTTAGATGCGCTCATTTGGTGCTAAGAGCTATAGTGGCGTAATGCTCTATTGATTTAGTGCGTGACCGCATTGCTTCGCTCGCTGCGGTAGAGGGAGTTAGATGCGCTCATTTGGTGCTAAGGGCTATAGTGGCTTAATGCTCTATTGATTTAGAGGCATACCGCATTGCTTCGCTCGCTGCGGTAGGGGTATTTAGTCACGCAGAGTATTATGCGCCTGTTCAGCGACTACCTATCATTCTCGCCATCGCTTCGCTTGGCTCGAAAGAAAGTGATGCAATACGATTTGCGCGCCACTTCGTTCCTTCAAATCGTTTGCCCTACTTTTCCCAAGGCCAAGGCCTGGTCGGATAGGTAGTCAAGACAATAAAAAAAGACACACCTTTCGGTGTGTCCTTTTAATTAATCAGCGACTACCTATCCTCCCAGGCCGCTTCCAGCCAAGTACTTTCGGCGTATACGAGCTTAACTACTGTGTTCGAGATGGGAACAGGTGGATCCTCGTAGCTATCGCCACTGAA
>NZ_SVCB01000122.1 GCF_015058545.1 Veillonella sp. | reverse complement strand
TTGGCAACGGTTATTCCAACGTCTGTATTGGGCGGTGCCATGGTTGCCATGTTCGGCATGGTTTGCGCCGCCGGTATCCGTATGTTGGGCAAGGCGGATTTGACCGATTCGAACACGATGCTTATTGCCGCTTGTTTTATTACTTTGAGCCTTGGCGTAACGGTAACACCTAATTTGTTTGCACAGTTTCCTTCTTCCGTACGCATTCTCTTGGAAAGCGGGATCGTAGTGGGGGCGTTGACCGCTGTAGTACTTAATATCTTATTTAACTATGATAAGATTAAAGAGTCCAAATAAGGGAAATATATACTAAAAAGTCGCCTAATTAGTCAAATTTGGGCGACTTTTTTATATTGTCATCATAGTATCGTCATAGAGTTCTTTTTGAGCCTTTGAACCTGTAGTTTAATGCTAACCCCTCATTTTTATGATATAATAGGAAAGTAACGTAACAAAGGAATAACAAATGGTACTTGGTCATTCATTGGTAGGAGGCGACGTATATGATGATGTTTCCCGCAATTGATATGGTAGCAACAGGCGCACAAATTCAGGCATTACGTGAGAAAAACGGGTATTCCGTTAAAGATTTGCAAGAAGCCTTTGGCTTTAATGACCCGCAAGCTATTTACCGCTGGCAGTGGGGGCAAAGCTTACCGCGTATAGACAATTTGGTGGCGTTAAGTGTATTATTTGGTGTAACAATTGACAGCATTCTCGTTCTCGAGCAGGAGGAGGATGCTGTTTCTGCTTTTTATAGACTTAATTTTATAGACTTAATTTTCATAGGAACCGGCTTATTGTAAGCGGGTTCTTTTTTATATTCTGTATTTTGCCTTTTTGTATTCTATATTTTGCTTTCTTGTATACAGAAAGCAGGAGAATCACGATGATGAGTAGAAGTAATATAATATATGTTTAAAGTGCATTTATTTTTGATTTTGTGAGTTGCAAGGCATTGTTATTCAGGAGGCGAAAATATGACATTTTTATGGGAACAGGGAATTCCGGTAATCAAATTAGACATGATTGCCACGTTGGCGTTGGCGATTTTACTGTTACTCTTAGGTCGCGTAATGGTTAATCGCATCAGTATTTTAGGGCGTTTTTGTATTCCGGCACCGGTAGCCGGCGGCTTGTTGTTTTCTATATTAATGTTGATTTTGCATCAAACCAATGTCTTAGTTATTAAAATGGATACCTTACTGCAAACGCCGTTTATGTTAGCCTTTTTCTCCACAATCGGGTTGATTGCCAGCCTTAAGCTTGTGAAAAAAGGTGGCAAATTGCTATTATTCTATTGGCTCCTTTGCGGGTTCTTATCACTCATGCAAAACGTAATCGGTGTGTCATTGGCACAGCTCTTAGATATTGATCCATTATTGGGCGTGTTGATGGGGGCTGTTTCCATGGAAGGCGGTCATGGGGCCGCCGGTGCCTTTGGTCCGGAAGTGGAAGCGATGGGTGTATTCGGTGCTACGGCGGTTGCCATGGCGGCCGCAACGTTTGGCCTTGTTTCAGGTGGCTTAATCGGTGGTCCGATTGCCAAGTATTTGCTAAATAAATACAATTTAAAATCAACAGAAGAGTTGGAATTGGCCGAAGGTGGTTCAGTAACAGCCACTGATATGCAAAGCGATGCTGCTATGGAGTCCGATAAGGCTGTTAAACAGGAGAGTGAATATGTTGAAAGTGGTGTATCGGCACACTCCTTATTTACACATACGGCTATAATTGCCATTTGTATGACTGTTGGTTTAGCCGTGGCCGCTTGGCTCAAAGGGCTGGCCGGCATTGCCTTGCCGAGTTATGTGGGGGCTATGTTCTTCGCCGTAATTTTACGTAATCTTAACGATCAACTGAATGTTGTTAAAGTCCATACGGAAACGATTAATTTAATCGGCGACTATTGTTTAGGCGTATTCTTATCTATGGCATTGATGACCCTTAAATTATGGGAACTCATTGATTTAGCGATTCCAATGCTCATCGTGTTAGGTGCGCAAGTTGTGTTCATGATCGTATACTGCTTATTCGCCGTATTCCCATTATTGGGCAAAACCTATGATGCGGTGATTATGTGTGCCGGTATGGCCGGTCACGGTTTGGGTGCTACGCCAAACGCTATGGCGAATATGAAGGCTGTTACTGAAAAATACGGCCCATCTACTAAAGCTTTCTTAATCGTACCTCTTTGCGGGGCCTTCCTAATTGACCTCTTCGCATTGCCGTGTATCGTGTGGTTCATTAACTACTTTGCCCATTAAGGTGAGGGGTGACCCGGAAAAATCTTTTACCTAAAACAAATAATAGAAAAGTGAGCCCTGTGAAGTGGGATTAAATGCAGTTACTGTGGTTGTTAAACAACTTTGGTGACTGCATTTTAGTTTGCTTTATTATGACTAAAAATTATATATTCTATATTTTTGGGTTATACGTAATTCGTAGCAGGAGAATTTAAACTTATAACGAATACTTAAAATTGTGATTACATTGGTATTCATTTAACGGGCATTATTTGTAGAGTGAGTTGTAGCATGGTCTGCAGTAGCTAGTAGCTATAGTGTATTAAAGCGTAGTAGATTGGGAGCCGGTAGAATAGTAGTCTTTTGGGAAAATCTATAGCCTTTGGCGGCCAAGTGTGGCCGCTACTTACATGTAAAACGGGTGTTAGCCATAATGGTATTGTGTTGGCTAGGAGGCGAAAAGTATGAACTTTTTTATGGATCAAGGGATTCCGGTAATTGAGCTTGATATGATTGCTACGTTGGCACTGGCAATCTTCCTACTCTTATTGGGACGCATTATTGTCAATCGAGTTGGCTTTTTGAGTCGATTCTGTATTCCTGCACCGGTGGCGGGCGGCTTATTGTTTTCACTGATTATGTTAGTGCTGCATGAGACAAATATTTTAAACGTTAAAATGGATACGATATTGCAAACGCCGTTTATGCTGGCATTCTTTGCAACGGTCGGTCTTATTGCCAGTCTTAAGCTGGTAAAAAAGGCGGCAAGCTATTATTTTATTATTGGGCATTGTGTGCCTTTTTATCACTCATGCAAAACGTAATTGGCGTTTCTTGGTCAAAAGTGCTCGGTCTTGATCCGCTACTTGGCGTTTTAATGGGCGCCGTATCCATGGAAGGCGGTCACGGCAATGCCGGCGCGTTCGGTCCCGAAGTAGAAGCCATGGGGGGTTACGGTGCTACAGCGGTGGCCATGGCGGCGGCTACTTTTGGGGTTGTAGCGGGTGGCGTAATCGGCGGACCTTTGGCTCGATTTTTTCTCAATAAATATAACCTGCGTTCCACTGAAAACGAAGAATTAGCGGAAGAAGGTAAAACAGCCGGTTTAGCTCAAGAGTTAGATCAAGTGGCCGGACCGGATACAACCAGCGTTAACGAAGCGCTTACGGTTGAAAAAATCGAAGAAGGGAAAGAAATCAGCGAAGAAGTGGCGGCTCATGTATTCTTGTTGCATGGTTTTATCATCGCCATCTGTATGGTAGTGGGCATGGAAATGGCCGTTTTTGTAAAAGCAACGTTCGGTTTTGCTATACCGAACTATGTGGGCGGTATGTTCTTTGCCGTTTTATTGCGTAATATTAATGACAAATTTAACCTTGTGGAATTGCATAATCCGACCATTGGACTTATCGGCGACGTGTGCCTTGGCATCTTCTTGTCTATGGCTCTTATGACTCTTAAATTGTGGGAACTGGCCGACTTGGCATTGCCGATGATTGTCATCCTTATGTCGCAGGTTATTTTCATGATTGTGTATAACATATTCGTGGCATTCCCGGTATTGGGGAAATCCTATTATGCAGTTATTATGTGTGCCGGCATGGCCGGTCATGGTTTGGGTGCTACGCCGAATGCGATGGCGAATATGAAAGCAGTTGTTGAAAAATACGGTCAATCTACTAAAGCATTTCTCATTGTACCGCTGTGTGGCGCCTTCTTGGTAGACTTGTTTGCGGTACCTTGTATTGTGTGGTTTATTAACTACTTTGCCCATTAAACCTAGTGGCGACATATTTTTCAAAAGAAAGCATAAACAATTAAAGACAAAAAAGAAGAAAGGTCTTGCTGCTCGGTAGTCGCAAGACCTTTCTTCTTTATTAGGAGTGGGATTAAGGGGGATCTATTTGAATAAAGCGTAATATATAACGTATAACCATCCGAATAGGCCGTGAAGAATGGCCCAAGGGATGGAGTGCCAGTTGGCATAGCTAATAACCATGGCCAAGGCGGATCCAAAAGAAATACCCGTTGTTACAGTTGATGATACAAACTTCATAAATACCTCCCTATATATTCTTGGCAGAAACTATAAACAATAATTAACTGCCATGATAAATCTAAATATCTCAATATAATTATAACGTATTTTTAGATATTTGTATAGTGAGGTTTTTAGATATAATGATATAAAAGTATTTATAAATGATATGTGAGTGAGATAGAGTATAAAAAGGAAGTGCTAAAATTTAAGCACTTCCTTTTTTGTTACTTATTATTTACCTAGGATATTAAGATAGCTTAAAAGATCTTGAATTCCTTTGTCACTATTGATGCCTATTTTAAAAATGGGTGAAGCTCCGGTCATTATAAGTTGATTTTCAATAAATTCAATATCATCGGTTTCATCTATTAAATCCATTTTTGTGATAATACCGATAGCAGGCTTATTAAATAGACTGGCAAATCCCGGAGGAAACATTTGCTCTTTTTCCTTTGCGGAAATGAGAAAACCTAAAATGTCAGCCTCTGCAGCAGTAACTAGAAGGGCGTTGTACATAAGTCTATGTTGGACAAACTCACCCGGCGTATCAATAATATCGTCATGAAATTGAACCGTTTGTGTTTTTGCGTAAATGATTTCAACACCTTCAATTCGCTGTGTTAGAGTTGTTTTACCAACACCAATGGGGCCAACAAACATAATTTTTTTCATAAAAACACTCCTTATTAACGGTGTATAATAAAAAGGAATGTTAAGCAAGAGTTTACTGTATGTAGTTTTAAGATACAGGATTTTTAAATAAATGTAAATAGTCAGCAATCTATGATAATTAGTAAATTGACAAAAATGAGGCTTATTTGTATTATCAAGTTAACACAATGAAGTGTAAATAAAGCATAGTGGCTTTGAAAGAGGATTTTTAATGAGGCAAAATTAGTGCTTCTCATAATATTCTCTATAATTACCGGTATTTCAATGATTATATACCATGTAATGAGAAAGGAGCTTTACTATGAAAATTTACACTAAAACCGGCGATAAGGGCATGACTCGTTTAGTGGGCGGTATTGCAGTATCAAAAGATTCAGATCGAGTAGATAGCTATGGTACTATTGATGAATTAAATTCGTGGATTGGTTATGCTATATCGCAATTTGATTCGTCTTTATTCGAGGAAAAAAATGAATTACAACATTTACAGCATTTCTTATTTGATGTAGGTACTGATTTAGCAACTCCGGAGTCGTTAAATCGAGAAATAACTTTACCTGTTGATGCTATATCATGGTTGGAAGCCCGAATTGATGAGTATACGGCTAAATCACCGGAGATTAATCGTTTTATTTTGCCCGGTGGAACTCGTGAGGCCAGTATGATTCACATGGCACGGACGATTGCAAGACGGGCCGAACGACGAATAGTTCGATTACAGATGACCGCGAAAATACCGGGAGAGTTGGTTATGTTTGTTAATCGATTATCAGACTATTTTTATGCTTTAGCAAGATACTTAAACACTAAACAAGGTATGGAAGATATATTTTATACCAGAAGTGCTGAAGTATTTCATAATGCTAAGACCAAAAATATAAAATAATTATTGGGATTATCCTGTTCTTGCAGAATTGATTAAGATATGTTATTATTGCTTTTAGATTAATAGAAATATGAAATCTGACGATGGAAGTTAGTGAGAATCTAACACGGTCCCGCCACTGTGATGGCTTTTGCCTAAGTCAGGTCTTTCGCGGATTTCATTACACATGCTGTTTCGAGGTAAGACAGGATGTTGTTTTTGTGGCATTGTAGTACTTCACTGGAATTAATGCAGAAAATAAACCGGCATGTATTAATCTGTCTTGCACAGAGACGTGCGTCTATTGATGGACTAATGTTAGTCGTTCAATGATGAGAGAGCACAGCACAGTGGAGTGTGACATTAGTTCAAAAATAGGAAAAGGGCATGGAGCTAGTACTCCATGCCCTTTTGTTATAAGTGTAAAGAACCCTTTTGTCATCGGGTGTTATATCATAGTCAAAGAGAGAACAAGTTAAAATAACTGCTAATTTAGGTATAAATCGGAGAAAATTTGAAATAGTATATATATTATGCATAATTGAAATACGTAATTTTTATTGACATTTTTTTGGGTTAAGTATAAATTATTGTTATAAGATTTTCGTGTACAATGGCGTGCATGGTTTGCAATGAAGCTTAAACGGAGGGTGTATTCCGTGAGGGCTTCTTTTTTTATTTGTTAAGCAGGAGAACATGTATGCAGAAAATTAAATTTCCTACGACTCTATGGGTAGGGGAAGATGCGTTGCAAGGTCTTCGTGATCTCCCTGTAAAAAAGGTTTTCATAGTGACGGATCCATTTATGGTTCAGTCTGGAATGATTTCACATGTAACGGAGAACTTAGACTTTGCTGAAGTAGAGATTTTTAGTGATATTGTTCCGGATCCGCCGACTGAAGTAGTCGCTGCCGGTGTAAGTCACTTAGTAGAATCAAATGCTGATGCAATTATTGCAGTAGGTGGCGGATCTGCTATTGATGCGGGGAAAGCTATGTTGTATTTCGGCAATCGCGTTAAAGCCAATAAAGATTTAATGTTTATTGCTGTACCGACCACAAGTGGTACCGGTTCAGAAGTAACAAATTTTTCAGTAATCACAATGCTGGAAACAGGAACAAAATATCCGATTGTTACCGATGAAATACAACCTAATATTGCAATTTTAGATACTCGCTTAGTAATGAGTGTACCGCCTAGTATTACGGCTGATACAGGCATGGACGTTTTAGTTCATTTAATTGAATCC
>NZ_SVCB01000121.1 GCF_015058545.1 Veillonella sp. | reverse complement strand
CGCCGGCTCTTAATGTTCTGGACACTTCTTCAGTTAAAGGTGTCGTAATATGAATTGTTTTTGATTCAGCCATTGTTATCTTCCTCCCCTTGAATTAAAGAATTTCTTCGGCATGACGGCTTGCATGGCAGCAAATTGTCACGGCTACAGGAAGACCGGCAATATGGGTAGCGGCCCATTCGATGTTAACTGCTAATGCTGTAGTGGTACCACCAAGCTGAGGTCCGATACCTGTTTTGTTGATCATTTCCAACAATTCTTCTTCTAATTTAGCATATTCAGGCATATCGTTGCGTTTTTTAGTGGAACGAAGCAATGCTTTTTTGGAAAGTAATGCTGCATAGTCCATAGTACCGCCGATACCTACGCCAAGAACCATTGGAGGGCATGGGTTAGGGCCGGCTTTTTTAACGATTTCCATAACTGCATTTTTAACGCCTTCAACGCCATCAGCAGGTACCAACATTTTTACGCCGGATTTATTTTCGGAACCGAAACCTTTAAGTTCCATGTCGATTTTAACTTTGTCGCCAGGTACGATGCTTGTATAAATGATACAAGGAGTGTTGTTACCGGTGTTTTTACGGTTAAATAAAGGTTCTGCCACTACGGATTTACGTAAATAACCTTCTACATAACCTTTAGCAACGCCGTCTTGAACAGCTTGCTGTAAGTCGCCACCTTCGAAGTGAACATCCTGACCTACTTCCAAGAATACGATAGTATAACCGGTATCCTGGCAAATTGGACGATCTTCTTCACGAGCGATTTCGGCATTTTTAATAATCTGGTCTAATACTACGCAACCAACCGGAGATTTTTCAGTTTCACGACCGGCTTTTAAACCTTCATATACGTCTTGTGGTAAATAGTAAGCCGCATTTTTACACATTTGGGCTACTGTTTCCGTCACTTTTGCTACATCGATAGTACGCAAAGTAATCCCTCCTCAACTTAAAACGAGATTTTCTGATGACTTAATCATAGCACACATCAAGAGGGCTTTCAAACGTGGTCTATGCAGTTTAATCAAGTATTTATGTCTATTGAGAACTTTTCGCAAAATATCAATTATTGTGATTCTAATCGCACTTCGTTGACATTCGATATACTAAAAGTACACTTGTTTTGTCATATTCAGGTATTAATATGCATAGAATATACATTAAAAGCGGGTCTGAAAATCCTATCCGCGTAAACATTAGTCTTTTATATACCCCCTCATCTAAAGCTATGCATAAATCTCTATATTTTTGTGTTAAGCACATTCGTTTTTTCGGTACACACCTGCGGAACGGGCGATTACTTTTTATGGTAAATACACACCGTACCATTAATTTTTCTAAAAAAGCACTCGATTATTAGCTAAGTCCCCAGTCATTATTAATGATAATAATTACCAATTATATATCTTAAATTTTAATTTTTGACGCTACCTAAACAAAAAATTCGAACAATCCTACCTATTTTTTGACGTTTTACAGACACCTATTCACAATCGGTATAGGCTATTCACTAAATTAATCATTAAAAGACTATACATTCTTCTCAACCCGGATTCAATCATTTCTCTTACTAAATAAAAAGACTCCTCATACGTTCGAGGAGTCTCCCTATAATATTTAACTATATACGTTGCTGACACTTTACATTGTGCATTCGCTTTACGTAATACGTTACTTACACTATATGCTACTTATACTATATGTTGCTTACATCGAAAACGACTAGTGGCGCCGATACACGATGGCACTGCGCCACAAGTACAAGAACGGAAAGCTTAAGCAGTGCACCAGTCGGCTGAACGGGAAGATAAAACAAACCGCCATCCACGAGAACATGTGCACCTTAAACATAATCGGAATGTTCAGCATCAATTCCGGTTTCGGCTGCATAATAAGCAAGCTGCGGAACCACGGGCCGATATATTCGCGATAGTTAAAAGCTCCATCTGCATTTAACATGGTCCCCATGAAGCCCGTCAAAATAGTAATTCCTAAGAATAAGAAGAGCCACACATCCATGGACGATGTATTGACCTTCAAATAGGAGGACGTAAAACGGCGTTTCATAAGAAGCAAGAAGCCTACTATCAACAAGACGCCGGCTACGCCGCCGATGTAAAAGGCCCCCATGTGATAGAGATGCTCATCGACGCCAACCATTTCCGTTACTTCTTGAGGCACCAAAATCCCACCAACGTGGCCGAGAAATACGAGGAGCAACGCAAAGTGGAATAAAGGACCGGCAATGCGAAGCGATTTTTTCTCCAAAAACTCACTGGACTTCGTGGTCCACGTCCGTTCCGACACAGTATAGCGCACGGCCGAACCGAAAACTAGAAAGATAAACGCAAGATAGGGTAAGGCGACCCAAATAAATTCACTCATCCTAATGTTCCCTCCCAACGTTCTAAAATTTGTAATACTACATCAAGCACAAAAGCATGCACCTGTTTACCGTCAATGAGTCGTTGACGAAGCGTGGTGAGGCCTTCTTTGCCATGCTGTAAAATCTCCAACGCTTCCACAGGTTCTAAAGTACTGCAGAGCTCGAGGATGGCCGGCACATAATCCGGCAACTCGCGAGCTATATCATACCCGTGTTTTTGAAAAAACGCTTTATATTCCAACAATTCCGACGCCTGTTCTTCCGCATTCGTCGCATCATAGGATGTTAAATACATATTAGTATTGCCGCTGAAGTCGAAAACACGTACGTATTCGTCCTCATATTCGCGGGCTTGTTCGTTCAGGATATAATCCAAAACAGCTCCAAGGCTCTCCTTAAGAGGGCTCTCCGGCCAAGCGCGCCAGGCGGACTGTACGTCCGGCAAGGCTTCGCGCCATTCCGCTGTAGGATAGCTCAGCAAATAAGCACTCAATTGCAAAGCTTCTTTATCCAAGGTAGTTTGATTTGTTGTTTCCATAGAATTACTCATGGCCACCTCCGGCACAGCCGTTACAACCGGAAGCACTCGGAGCGGAACCGCCGCAACCGCCGAAGGCACAATCACTGAAGCCACCTACGCCCTGATGCAAACGTTTTTCTTCCTGCGTCGCATTAACGCCCGCCGGAATGCGGTAGCGATCGCGGTATTTGGCAATCCCGAGCAAGCGATACATATCATACAAGGTATGTTCACCGTATTTAGCATCATATTCAGCCGTTGCTTCACCGCGCGTGCGACGCTGCATATAACGACGCAAGTCAAGCAAAGTGCCCAATACACGGCGGATAACGTCTTCATTGCCGGCAGAGAAAATCTGTGCCAAATAAGCTACCGGAATACGCATCGCTTCCGCTTCAGGGAAATGTACCGACGCCGCATCTTTATGTAAAATCGGACTCATTGGCGGCACGTACCATACCATTGGTACCGTTCGGTATTCTGCATGGAGCGGCAAAGCGATTTGCCATTCTTTAATGAGGCGGAACACCGGCGATTCTTTAGCCGCTTTAATCCAGTTGTCAGGAATTCCCTGTTCTTTAGCAGCTCTCGCTACAGCCGGATCATGCGGGTCGAGCAGCACATCAAGCATATTGCCATAAATGTCTTGTGGATTTTCCGTGGAGGCCACCGCTTCCACTTTATCCATATCGTAGAGCAATACACCTACATAACGCATACGACCTACGCAGGTATCGGCACAAATCTGTGGCAACCCGTTTTCCAAACGAGGGTAACAGAATACGCATTTTTCAGCCTTATTGGTCTGCCAGTTATAATAAATCTTTTTATACGGGCAAGCGGGTACACAATGGCGCCAACCGCGGCGTACATCTTGCGAGATGAGGACAACGCCGTCTTCGTCACGTTTGTAGATGGCGCCGGACGGACAAGCCGCCACACAGGCCGGATTCAAGCAGTGATTGCAAAGACGGGGCAAATATTTCATAAAAATATCGTGGAAATCAAGGGCGATGTTTTGGCCTATTTTTTGAAGGTTCACATCGGCGCGGGCCGTGTTGCCGCCAGCCAAATCATCTTCCCAGTTAGGACCCCATTCGATTTCCATCTTTTCCTTCGTAATCAAAGAGCGGGGACGGGCCACCGGCTGATTGTTTTTACGTTTCGAATGAATCAAGGTTTCATAGTCATAGGTCCATGGCTCGAAATAATCTTTCAGCTCCGGCTGTTCCGGATGGAAAAAGAGTTTCATCAGACGATTGCCCTTGGAGCCCGTAGCGAGCTGCAGTTTGCCGTCTTTTAGAATCCAGCCGCCCTTCCAACGGTTCTGGTCTTCCCAATGTTTCGGATAGCCGATGCCCGGTTTTGTTTCTACATTGTTAAAATACATGTATTCCGCACCTTCACGGTTCGTCCACGTGTTTTTACAAGTAATCGAGCAAGTATGACAGCCGATACATTTATCTAAATTCATGACCATCGAAATTTGTGCTTTAATCTTCAAGCCAATCAACCTCCTTCATCTTACGCACTACCACAAGCATGTCGCGCTGATTACCGGTAGGTCCGTAATAGTTAAACCCATAACTCAATTGTCCGTAGCCCCCAATCATATGGGTCGGTTTCATGTGAATACGTGTCGGCGTATTGTGCGTACCGCCACGACCGCCCGTAAGGGAGGTGCCCGGTACGTTGATGTGACGGTCCTGTGCATGGTGCATGTAAACTAGACCGCGCGGAATACGCGGAGTTACTACGGCACGGGAGGCCACCACGCCATTGCTGTTATATAATTCAATCCAATCATTGTCGGCTACGCCGATTTCATTGGCATCATCTTCATTGAGCCATACAGATTGACCGCCGCGGAACAGGGTCAACATGTGCGGCGTATCGAAGTACATACTGTGAATACTCCACTTGTTGTGTGGCGTTAAGTATTTAAGTGTAATTTCCGGAATGCCGTCGTTTGGCAAGCTTTCGCGCATCGGCGCGTACGCCAAAATCGGTTTGAACGTAGCCATCTGTTCGCCCCATTCCGCCATGATGTCATGGTCGAGGAAGTAGGACTGACGGCCCGTAATGGTGCGGAACGGCATGAGGAGTTCCACATTATTGGTAAACGGCGTATAACGGCGATTATCTTTGCCATTACCCGTGAAAATCGGGGTGCTGATAACGAGGCGCGGCTGCGCTACAATATCTTCAAAAGTAATCTTCTCGCCGCTGCGGCCACCGGTCATCTTCGTTAAGTCTTTAAGACCGGTCAATTCTTCCGCTTTAGCCCAGCTCTTATGGGCTACGGCGCCGTTAGTAGCAGACGATAAAGTCAATACGGCCTGGCAAGCATGGTACGCATCTTCAATGGATGGGCAACCGGCACCTACATCATCAACTGTGGAGATAACACGGCCCGCACCATCCGTAGCACCTTCAGGGGCTGTTGAATTCTGAGGGCGACGGCGGATTACACCGTTGCGCGCTTTTAATTCTTCGTATTGTTCAGCGATGTTAACGGCAATACCGTGAGCACCGACTGTGCCATTAGCCAGATTTGGCCCTAAGGCACGTTGTTTTTCAAAAATACGTGTATAATCGCGTTCCACTTCTACGAGCTGCGGCATCGTTTTGCCCGGAATCGGTTCACATTCACCGCGACTCCAATCTTTAACAAGTCCGCCCGGCTGCGCAAGTTCCGCTTCCGAGTCGTGCCCCAGCGGCGTAGCTACGATGTCACGATATACCGGCATATTCACTTCTTTGGCCAGTTTGGAAACGGCTTGACCTAAGGTTAAGAAAATATCCCAGTCCGTTTTCGCTTCCCAGCCCGGATCTACGGCCGGCTGGAACGGATGCACGAACGGATGCATATCGGTGGAGGATAAGTCGGTTTTTTCATACCAAGTAGCAGTTGGCAATACGATGTCGGAATAGAGAGCGGAACCGGCCATACAGAAATCGAGGTCGATGAGCAAATCGAGTTTACCCTTGCCCGCTTCTTCACGCCATTTAATCTCGGTCGGTTTAACGGTCGGTGTATCCGATTCAAGGAGGCCGTCTTTCGTACCGAGCAAGTGTTTCATAAAGTATTCGTGGCCCTTAGAAGACGACGTAATCAGGTTGGCACGCCATACAATGAGGTTGCGTGGGAAGTTTTCCGGTGCATCCGGATCCTGTACGGCAAATTCCAACTCTTTATTTTTAAGCTGCTGCGCTACGAAGTTCTTCACATCACCAAATTCGGTATAACCTGCTTTCGCGGCATTTTTATAAATATCGGCACTGCTTGTTTTAAAGGTCGGATAGGACGGCAACCAACCCAAGCGAGCGGCCAACACATTGTAGTCGCCTACATGACGATAACGCGGTTCCACGAGGGCGGACGTCAAATCATTAGTATCCATTTCGTCACTGCGCCATTGGTCGGTGGCGAAGTAGAAGAAGGACGTACCATTTTGCAAACGCGGTACCGGCTGCCAATCTTTAGCTGTCATGATAGCGCCCCAACCTTCGGCAGGACGTAATTTTTCCTGGCCTACATAGTGAGCCCAACCACCACCGTTTTTACCTTCGCAGGCACAGAAGAGGACAAGGTTCAACACGGCGCGATAAATAATGTCCGCATGGAACCAGTGGTTAATACCGCCACCCATGATGATGAGGGAGCGACCTTGGGTAGCAATGGCATTATCTGCAAATTCGCGCGCCGTGTGAATCACCATGTCCGGTTTGATACCGGTATATTTTTCCTGCCAAGCCGGCGTGAACGGTGTATCGCTTTCATAGTCCGTATTCACTTCACCGCCGAGACCGCGGTCAACGCCGTAGTTGGCTAACAATAAATCGTAAACAGTAGTAACATAGACTTCACCGTCAGCCGTCTTCATCCGTTTAACCGGCACACGACGGGATAAGGTGGCCGTATTGTCCAAATGACCGAAGAACGGCAAGGTTACTGTTTTTAAATCATCCTTTTCGTCAATGAAAGATAATTTAGGGCTGATAGGTTCGCCGGTTTCACTGTTTTCGAGTTTTAAATTCCACTTCGTTTTATCAGACCAACGGTGCCCCATCTGGCCGTTAGGGATAACGAGTTTGTTACTCTTTTCATCGAGCACATAATACTTAAATTCGCTATGTTGCGACAAATCGCCCATGTCTTTGGCCGTCAAGAAATGACCGGCCGTGAACTTGCCGTCTTTTTCATCCAAACGAACGAGGAACGGGAAGTCCGTGTAGCGTTTGGCGTAGTCGAGGAACATCGGCGTTTCTTTGTCCACATAGTATTCTTTTAAAATAACATGACCCATGGCCATGGCAAGGGCCGCATCAGAACCGGCTTTTACATTGAGCCACGTATCAGCGGCCGTTGTAGATTCCGCATAGTCCGGCGAAACGGAAATAACTTTGGTGCCTTTGTAGCGAACTTCGGTGAGGAAGTGAGCATCCGGCGTACGGGTCTGCGGTACGTTGGAACCCCAAGTAATGATGTAACCGGCATTGTACCAGTCACTACTTTCCGGCACGTCGGTCTGTTCGCCCCACACCT
>NZ_SVCB01000120.1 GCF_015058545.1 Veillonella sp. | reverse complement strand
TTTCGTTAATTGTTAGCACCTTTATTGTATCGGATTTTATTCAATATATCTTTTTTTGTGCAAAAAAAAGTAGGCGCCAAGAGGACACGCAACTAGCGTTTCTCTTTAGCGCCCCAAAATAAATTATAGAACCCTTTTTTTATTGTCTTGACTACCTATCCGACCAGGCCTTGGCCTTGGGAAAAGTAGGGCAAACGATTTGAAGGAGCAAAGCGACGCGCAAATCGTATTGCATCACTTTCTTTCGAGCCGAGCGAAGCGATGGCGAGAATGATAGGTAAGTCGCTGAACAGGCGCATAATACTCTGCGGGACTAAATACCTCTACCGTAGCGAGCGAAGCAATGCGGCTACGCCCTAAAACAATAGAGCATTACGCCATTACAGCTCATAGAATCTATGATAACTCCCTCTACCGCAGCGAGCGAAGCAATGCGGCGAGGTCCTAAATCAATAGTGCTTTCTTCCTCTAGCCCCTATATCATCAACTAATTAACCACACTATCGCAGCGTGTGAACCAATCCGGCTTACCCCATCACCCCTAAATTTGAAAAACCAAACCCATGAATGCCCTAAATACATATATATATTATCTATTATATATAATAGAATCACTCTATATTTACTGATAAATAAATTCATTTAAATTATAATAGATACACCAAATCCCCCATATAACGCTAAAAACAGCCACATAATCTCCTATAATCCAAAATATAGACAGAATATTTTGAGAAATATATTCAATTAAAAACATATATAATAAACTATAGTATTTATATTGTCTGTAAATGATTCATATCCTATTGACAATGTATGATTTAAAAAGTACAATCAAACACAGCTTTACATTTTGCGCACTCCGTGCGCCTTAAATACCTGTTAAAATTATAGGAATTAAGAATTTTCAGAAAACATTAATCCCTGAAACAAAAACATTCCGTAATATAGCAGATTGATTTGGGAAAGAAGCTGCGGCCGAGCACGAGTAACGGCCTAAGAGAGAGTTTTAACAATAAGAGAGAGTATTAAAAGATAGAAGGTTATATCTATGAAACGAAAAGGCTGGTATACACTTCTGTCGGTTGGCATAGTGGGGGCTATGCTATGGGGAGCCGGTCATTCATTTTCGTCGGAGAATAACGCTAACGTGACAACACTGACGAATGTGTCCTATGACCCGACACGAGAGTTTTATGAGGCATATAATGCCGATTTTTCAAAATATTATAAAGAACGAACCGGTAAGGACGTAGAAATCCATCAATCCCATGGGGGCTCAGGCAATCAGGCGAGAGCTGTGGTAGAAGGATTTGACGCGGACGTGGTGACCTTGGCACTGGCCCATGACGTAAATTTATTGCAAAAGGTTCATTTGTTAGATCCGAATTGGGAGTCGGAACTACCGAACTACTCCGCACCGTATACGTCGACCGTCGTATTTTTAGTGCGCAAAGGTAATCCGCTGCAAGTCAAAGATTGGGCGGATTTGGTAAAACCGGGCGTACGTTTAATCGCGCCGGATCCTAAGAGCAGCGGCGGCGCTTGCTGGATTTTCCTAGCCGCCTATGCGTATGGCGGCGGACCGGACAATGACACGACGAAGGCTACTGATTTTGTGAAAAAGCTCTATAACAATGTAACCGTTATGGATGCCGGGGCCCGTGCGTCGACGACGACCTTTGTTGAAAACAAGCAGGGCGATGTGTTATTGGCGTGGGAAAACGAAGCTAAACAAATCATGGAGCACTATCCGGGTGAATACGAGCTTGTTATGCCATCCGTTTCCATTGTGGCGGAACCGAGCGTAGCCGTAGTGGCGGAGATTGCCAAAAAACACGGCACCTATGATGTGGCTCGTGATTATTTAGCCTACCTTTACGAACCGGACAGTCAGCGATTGATTGCAAAATACGGCTTCAGACCGACGAATGCAAAGGTCATGAAGGAAGTAGCCGCGGAATATCCTACACCGGCCCGTATGGTGACAATTCGAGATTTTGGCGGCTGGAATGCTGCGTATGAGCGCTTTTTCGTAGATGGTGCCCTATTCGATACAATTCGCGATGAATAGGAGGAGCTATGAACGAGCAGAATCAAACAAATGAAATCAATCAGACGACGAATTCTATAACAGCGGTTGAACATAAACGAACCGTTCCGGTGCTGCCGGATTCACCAAAGAAGAAAGGCAGCGGTAAAAAAGCAAAAACACCGCGTTTACTACCCGGTTTTGGTCTAACCATGGGCGTGACATTGACCATCTTGTCGATTATCGTCATTTTGCCGATCGGCACGGTACTGGGTTTTGCCCTTCAAATTCCACCGGCTGAATTCGTAAAAGCTATTTCCAAACCCGTAGTATGGCATGCTTTTGCGACGAGCATCATGACGGCCTTTGCGGCAGCTAGCATAAATTTGGTTTTCGGTACCTTATTGGCGTGGATTTTGGTGCGCTACACCTTCCCGGGACGGCGCATCATCGACAGCCTTATTGAGTTGCCTTTTGCCTTACCGACGGCTGTAGCGGGGATTACCTTATCCAAACTCTATTCCGAGACAGGCCTTTTAGGCAGTGCCTTGGTAAAACTGGGCGTATCCATTGTGTATACCAAGATTGGTATCATCATCGCGTTGGTATTTGTCGGTATTCCTTTCGTCGTTCGTTCCGTAGAGCCCGTGTTGGCAAAACTGGACGGCTCTTACGAAGAAGCGGGCGCTGTTTTAGGGGCTTCTAACTTTACGATTTTCAGACGCATTATTTTACCGGAAATCTTACCGGCCGGCCTTGCCGGTTTTGCCCTGGCTTTTGCCCGTGGGCTTGGTGAGTACGGTAGCGTTATCTATATTTCGGGGAACAGCGCTAAGGCGCAGACCCAAGTGGTGTCTTATGTAATCATGCAAAAACTCAATTATGTGGATTATGAGGGCGCTACGGCTATGGCCTTGGTACTTTTGGTATTGGCTTTTCTAATTTTGCTTTCCGTGAACCTGATGCAGTTACGCCAGGCACGGCGGTTAGGAGGTCGATAGGATGAAACAGTCTACCTGGGTAAAAAATACTTTAATCACCTTGGGCTTTGTGTTCGTCATTTTGATGTTGGTATTTCCACTCGTAACGGTAATTATCAGCTCATTGGCACAAGGTTGGGGCTTCTATTTACAGGCTATTACAACACCATACGTTTTGTCCGCATTGGGCTTAACCCTCGTGGCAGCGTTAGTAGCTGTTTTAGTGAGTGGCTTTTTCGGCCTCTGTGCGGCCTATTGCATCGGCAAATTTGATTTTAAGGGCAAACAGTTCCTTATGACCTTAATCGATGTGCCGTTCTCCATTTCACCGGTTATTGCGGGCCTTGCCTTTATCATGGTATTCGGTCGCATCGGCTGGGGCTATGGCATTTTGGACACCATTAACCAGTGGCTCGGCACGAATTGGCGCGTTGTCTTTGCCTTACCGGGTGTTTTCTTGGCAACGATTTTTGTTACCTTACCATTCGTGTTCCGTGAGGTGATTGCCATCATGCATACCCGCGGTCGTGAAGAGGAAGAAGCGGTTGTCCTCATGGGGGCATCGGGCTTGACCGTTTTTTGGAAAGTCACCTTCCCGCAAATCAAGTGGGCTTTTTTATACGGTGTGTTATTATGTGCGGCTCGCGCTTTAGGGGAATTCGGTACCGTGGCAGCCTTATCTAAGGCCCGTGGCAGCACGTTTACATTGCCTCTTGAAATTGATGCCCTCTACATGTCCGGTTCGCAAACCGGCGTGACAGCGGCTTTTGCAGCGTCTTCCATATTGGTACTGCTGTCGGTAGTTTTACTCATATTAAGAGCCTATGTGGAACATCGCGTCGGCCATGCCGGCGAGTAGCTGTGTGATTAATATACATACGATTTTAAGATACATATGATTTAAGATACATTTTGAGATACATTTTATATACATTTTAGCGAGATTTTTTAGCAAGAGAAGAAGAGAGAAATTGAGGTGATGAGATGGGTCTATTACCTTCGGAGTTGACCGCTGATAAGGCGGCCAGCTATGTAGCCATGAATGGGATTTTTAAACAATATGGCGACTACGAGGCGTCGAAAGATGTGAATTTCGAAATAACAGAAGGGCGCATCGTCGCTTTATTGGGCCCCAGCGGTAGCGGTAAAACCACGATACTGCGCATGCTCGCCGGCCTTGAACATCCCGATGAAGGGGATATTTATATTGCCGGTCAACGTGTGAATGAAATCGTACCGGCCAAACGGGGAATCGGCTTTGTTTTTCAAAATTATGCCCTATTCCGTCACATGACGGTTTTTGATAATATTGCGTTCGGCTTGGACGTACAAAATGAAGACCGAGGCAAAATTGAAAAGCGTGTTACCGAATTGTTGGACTTGGTGGGACTTGCTAATTTACGGGACCGCTATCCCGGTGAATTATCCGGCGGTCAACGGCAGCGTGTGGCTTTTGCCCGTGCATTGGCACCAAGACCGCATGTATTGCTGTTGGATGAACCTTTTGCAGCCATTGATGCGAAAGTAAAACACGACTTGCGACAGTGGCTTAAAGCAACCATTAAAAAATCCGGGATTACCAGCATATTCGTGACGCACGATCAGGAAGAAGCAGTAGAATTGGCCGATGAAATTATCGTAACCAATAACGGTCGTATCGAACAGATGGGGACGCCGGAAGAAATATACGGCACCCCGGCAACACCGTTTGTAGCCGGATTCATGGGCAAAGCCAAAGGCATTATGAACTATGAGAAACTGGTTGGTTTTGATAAGGAAGAGAACTTCGATTGGGCTATTATCCGACCGGAATTCGTGGCGGTTTATAAAAAGAATGCCGATAACGGCAACAAGAGTGCCGTGGAGCATGGTGTGGTGGAAGCCGTAACATTCCAAGGAACAAGGCTCAGCATGCAGATTCGCATTGGTGAGCACACCATCGAAGCGGAGCAACCGATTGAAGCGAATATGTATACCGTCGGCGAAGAAGTGGACGTCCTGATTTACCGTTTGTTCTTATGTAGCAACACGGACGTTCATATAGCTAAGAATAAGGCACTCGAACCGGGACAGGTATTCTATATTTAATACTGATTAGCCTGGTAGCGGCAAAGTTGAACGACTATCCTGATTTAGACTTGAATCAGGCAAAGTTGAACGACGTAGTGGGTAAAGGCAACGATTAAGAATAATAGTAGCTATTAAGTAGGCAATTAAAATAGGTGGGATAGAATAATGAAATTTGAGAAGCGAGAGCGAATCGAGACAGACGTTCTCATCATTGGGGGCGGCACGGCAGGCTGTTATGCGGCGCTGACCTTGCAAAAAGAGAGCGATGCGAAGGTTCTCATTGTAGAAAAAGCGGCTATTCAGCGTAGCGGTTGTTTGGCAGCCGGCGTGAATGCGTTGAATGCGTACATCGTAAAGGGCCGCAAGCCGCAAGATTATGTGGACTACGCCACAAAGGATGCGGCCGGCATTGTGCGTCATGACTTGCTCCTCAGCATGAGCGAACGCCTTAACGGCGTCACCAAAGTGCTGGAAGATTTGGGGCTCGTCATTTTAAAAGATGAAAACGGCGAGTACATGGCGCGCGGTAATCGTAATATTAAAATTAACGGTGAAAACATCAAGCCTATTTTGGCTGATGCCGTGCGGGCTTTGCCGAACACAACGGTTATGGAACACGTGATCATGACCGATTATTTAGTAGAAAACGGCGAAATTAAAGGGGCTGTCGGGTTTTCCTTGCGCAATAATGTGGCTTATGAAATTTATGCCCCTTATGTAATTTGTGCTACCGGTGGTGCAGCCGGACTCTACCGTCCGAACAACCCCGGTTTTTCACGCCACAAAATGTGGTATTCTCCGTTCAACACGGGTGCCGGCTATGCCATGGGCATCAAAGCGGGTGCTGAAATGACTACCTTTGAAATGCGTTTTATCGCCCTTCGGTGTAAAGACACAATCGCGCCTACCGGCACGATTGCTCAAGGCGTAGGCGCCAAGCAGGTCAATGCGGACGGCGAAGTGTATGAAACGAAATACGGCCTTACCACATCGCAACGTGTGTATGGTACCGTCAAAGAAACCTTGGACGGTCACGGCCCTTGTTACTTGGCTACCGAAGGTATTACGAGCGAACAGAACATGGACCTCTTGAAGGCATACCTCAACATGGCGCCGGGGCAGACGTTAAAGTGGCTCGAATCCGGTGAAGGCCCGCAGCAGCAGAACGTGGAAATTGAAGGCACAGAGCCATATATTGTTGGCGGTCATACGGCGAGCGGTTACTGGGTGGATACGCAGCGTGAAACAACGATTCGTAACCTCTTTGCCGCCGGCGATGTAGCCGGTGGTTGTCCACAGAAATATGTAACCGGTGCCTTGGCGGAAGGTGAAATTGCAGCCTTGGCTATTGCCGAACGGTGGCAAAAAGAACAGCTTGATAACAAAACGGCAACAAATGACGCCACCGCGGAAGCTACCGAGGCAGCGCATAAGGTATCGGCTAAAGTACAAGCACAGGCCAATGCCTATTTAGATGCTTATGATGCCTTCCTTACCGGTGAAGCACCGCTTTACACGACGGAGCAGCTGGAAGAAGCCATGCAGCGAGCCATGGACAGCTATGCCGGCGGTATCGGGTCATATTATCGTTTTAACAGTAAACAATTGGCGAAAGCGAAAGCGCGCATTGAAGAGTTAATCCATATGGCTGAAAAGCTAAAAGCAGACAACCTTCACGACTTACTGTTCATTTATGAACTGAAAGAACGCCTAGTTGTTTGTCTCACCTTAATCGCCCACTTGGGCGCACGCAAGGAAACGCGTTGGCACAGTTTTGCGGAAAATCTGGATTATCCGGAAACCAGTGATGAATGGCTCTGTTATGTGAACTCCGTAGCGACGGACAAGGGCATTGAAATTCGTCAGCGTCCGTTGGTAACAGCGGATTATTATGAACATCAAGACGGTGTGGCCGTCAGCAAAGGAGGCGCATTATGAGCATCAAAATCGATCAACAGACCTGTGTAGGCTGTCAGCGTTGCGTTAATGTTTGCCCCGGCAGCTTACCGGCTATGAATGAAGCGGGTAAAGCCTTTATGGCCTATCCGAAGGATTGTTGGGGCTGTATGGCTTGCATCAAGGAATGTCCTGTAGGGGCCATTGCCTATTTCCTCGGACCGGATATGGGCGGCCTTGGCGGCACTATGAAAGCACGTCGCGACGGTCAATATTGGAATTGGGAGTACACCTCGCCGACCGGGGAAAGCCAGACCATCGTGGTCAATGCCCAAGAATCGAATAAATACTAAGAAGAGATTGCTTAAAAATAGAAAGAGCTATGTTTTAAAATAAACTGTTAGAAAAAGAGAGAAGGTATTGCGAATGAGTGAATACAGCCATTTAGATGAATTGGAAGCGGAAGCCATATATATTATCCGCGAAGTAGCGGCGCAGTGTGAAAAGCCGGTTATGTTGTACTCCATCGGGAAGGACAGCTCGGTAATGCTCCACTTGGCGCGTAAGGCATTTTATCCGGAAAAACCGCCGTTTCCGTTTTTACATGTAAACACAACGTGGAAATTCAAAGAAATGATTAAATTCCGCGATGAAACGGCTAAGAAGTTCGGCCTCGATATGATTGAATACATCAATCAGGACGGCGTGGACCAGGGCATCAACCCGTTTGACCACGGTTCGGCTTATACGGATATTATGAAAACACAGGCCTTGAAACAGGCCCTCAATAAATACGGTTTCACGGCAGCGTTTGGGGGCGGTCGCCGTGACGAAGAAAAATCCCGTGCGAAGGAACGTATCTTCTCCTTCCGTAATGCGTCGCACGGTTGGGATCCGAAGAACCAGCGTCCGGAAATGTGGAAACTTTACAACGCCAAAATCAACAAAGGCGAAAGTATCCGCGTTTTCCCATTGTCCAACTGGACCGAAAAAGACATTTGGCAATATATTAAGCGTGAAAACATCGACATTGTATCCTTGTACTTCGCGGCAGAACGTCCTGTTGTATACCGCGACGGCAACATCATCATGGTTGATGATGACCGTTTCAAACTTCTTCCGGGTGAAAAAATCGAGCAGAAGAAAGTGCGTTTCCGTACTTTAGGTTGCTATCCGTTGACGGGCGGCACTGAATCCGATGCGACCACCTTGGATGAAATTATCGAAGAAACCTTGTCGGCTGTATCGTCCGAACGCACGACCCGTGTTATCGACAGTGAAGCGGCGGGCAGCATGGAACGTCGTAAACGGGAAGGTTATTTCTAAAAAGAACTAAAAAATCCGCCACATATAAAGTAAAGCTGAATGATAATTGCAAAGCTGAATGACAATTGCAAAAATGGTATGAGCCGGATTAGTAGGCAGATTCTTTTTTGAAAAAGATGCTATGGAGATGACAGAGAGGATACAACGATGAAAGGACTTTTAAAATTTATTACCTGTGGCAGTGTGGACGACGGCAAGTCCACCTTGATTGGTCACATTTTATATGATGCAAAATTATTATATGCGGACCAAGCAAAAGCCTTGGAATTGGAAAGTAAAGTAGGCAGTCGTGGCGGCGCCATCGACTACTCCTTATTGCTCGACGGCCTTATGGCGGAACGTGAACAAGGGATTACCATTGACGTAGCGTACCGGTATTTCACTACCGATAACCGTAGCTTTATCGTAGCGGACACACCGGGCCACGAAGAATATACCCGTAACATGGCCGTAGGTGCGTCCTTTGCGGATTTGGCCATTATCTTGGTAGATGCTTCGCAGGGCATTTTGGTACAGACCCGTCGTCATGCACGAATCTGTGCTTTGATGGGGATTGAGTCGTTCGTGTTTGCCGTGAACAAAATGGACCTTGTAGGCTATAAAGAAGACGTGTTCCGCAAGATTGAAGCGGATATCGCGGCCCTTGCTAAAGAAGTAGGCCTCAAGCAAGTACAGGTAATTCCGGTTTCGGCTACCGAAGGGGATAACATCACCGTTAAAGCAACCACCATGCCTTGGTACGAAGGGCCGGCCTTATTGCCATACCTTGAAAACGTAGATGCATCCGGCGCAGCGGAAGATGGCTTCTACATGCCGGTACAACGCGTTTGCCGTCCAAATCATACTTTCCGCGGCTTCCAAGGCCAAGTGGAATCCGGCAAAATTGCCGTTGGCGATACCCTCACCGTATTGCCGAGCGGCGAATCGGCTAAGGTGAAGACCTTGATGGTCGGTTTTGACGAAGTGCAAGAAGCGAAAAACGGTCAGCCGTTGACCGTTGAACTTGACCGTGAAATCGACGTGTCTCGTGGCAGCGTGCTCGTAAAACAGACAGGTATTGAAATCGCTCAAACGGCCAGCGTTAAACTCCTTTGGATGGATGACGAACCACTTGAAGTGGGCAATGAATATCTCGTTAGCCTCGGTACCAAACAAGTGGCCGCTACGGTGACGGATATTCAGTACCAAATCGACGTGAACAGCGGTGAACATTTACCGGCTGCAGAACTCGGTAAAAACAGTATCGCCCTTTGCACCTTGCACTTCCAGACGCCGGTTGTTATGGATGAATTCCGTCGTCATAAGACGTTGGGCGAACTTATTTTAATCAACCGTGTAAGCAACATGACCTCCGCTTGCGGCGTTGTGGAAGCGGTAGGTACTACTGCGGAACAGCACAGCTTTGAAGGCAATGGTTTGAAAGCACGCGGCGATGTGTTTGACGAATTCTACTACAATGTAGAAGGCCTCAAAGTGGATAAAATTCGCCCTAACCGTACGACTTTTAATATTGGTGACAGCTTGCCGCTCGCCGGTGCCAGCTACAACTATCCGGCAAACTTTGATATCTTGGTTCTCCGCGATAAAGTGGCTATCGAAGTACGGGACGGTAAATTGGCCAATATCGTTCCGTTGGCTGAGTATACATATAACGACGTGCCGGTTGTGAACGGTCGCGGTTTTGCAGTACAGGTTAACTCCGACGATGATGTAAAACAGTTTATTGCTGAATCCTCCGATGATGCGTTACAGCATGACGGTGCATGGCATGATAAATGGCTTCGTTTTGAAACGTACCGTAAAATCATATTCCATGAGTCCTTCTGGTCGATTTAATAGTATAAGCGAATAAGACTAAGCAGTCATACAGTATATTACTGTGTGGCTGCTTTTTTATTGTACGCCGAATAGGCATGACTAAACCCCCAGTTAAACTGGGGGTCGGTAAAAAACTCTTATAGAAAAGGAAAGAACCTCCTAATGGTACAATGAAGTTGGTCTGGTAACCACAACATTTCAACTTAGGAGGTT
>NZ_SVCB01000009.1 GCF_015058545.1 Veillonella sp. | reverse complement strand
ATGATGTGTTATGATTAATAGAGTCCATAGTGATATCGATACCTCGTGTATAAGATTTGGTTTAGCGACATTAATCATAACACAAATCGGTATTCACTATGGATTTTTTATATGTTCAATTTCAGTTTACAATTAACCAAAATATGTAAAATTTATTGGAAGTGTGTCAGCTAAAGGTTTTTCAACAGCTGATTAATCATAAGCAATGTAAAATTCTAGCACGTCTTTTTTTGTAAAAATAATGTAATAACTTATAACGATGTGTTAATTAAAGCCCTAACCCTTACCTTTGGTGGGTAGTAAAAAATGTGTATTTTCGGTATAATTAATTGAAAGAAGTAATAGGAAAATTTTCTATTATTATTTTAGATTAGTAGAAGTATGAGGGTAGAGAGATGAAGTATCGAAGTACACGAAGTGAAGAAACGGTAAGTGAAACGTATGCATTGCTCCATGGCTTGGCAAGTGACGGGGGTCTATATGTGCCGGCCTTATTTCCGGAACGCTGTCTGACTTATGACATGGTGGCGGAGAAATCCTACGAGGACATTGCGTATACCGTATTAAAAAATCTTTTCACAACTTTTGATGAAGCGGAATTGCGTTCCATGATTGCGTCGGCGTATAGCAAAGCGAATTTCAGTACGCCTGAAATTGCACCGTTGCATTCTTTGTTGGAACGTTTATCGGTGCTTGAATTGTTCCACGGACGTACGCAGGCGTTTAAGGATATGGCCTTGTCCTTGTTCCCGTATTTGTTGGTAGCCGCCAAAGAAGCGGAAAAGGAAACAGATGAGGTGCTTATTTTGACGGCCACTTCCGGTGATACGGGTAAAGCAGCGTTAGAAGGTTTCAAAGATGTGCCGGGCACTCACATTCAGGTCTTTTATCCGACCGATGGGGTGAGTCCGATGCAGCAGGAACAGATGCAGAAACAAGAGGGCGATAATGTCAATGTAACGGCTATTCGCGGCAACTTTGACGATGCGCAGCAATTTTTAAAACGTCTCTTTGTGGATGAGTCGATGGCTGAAAAAGTGGCGGCTAAGGGCGTTCGTTTCTCCAGTGCCAATTCCATTAATATCGGTCGTTTGGCACCGCAGGTGGTTTACTACGTGGTGGCCTATGCAGAGCTCGTAAATCAAGGTGCTATTCATCGTGATGAAGCGTTTAATGTGGTGGTGCCTACCGGTAATTTTGGCAATATTTTGGCCGCTTATTATGCGAAAAAGATGGGTGTGCCAATCGGCAAGTTGATTTGTGCCTCCAACCGCAATAATGTGTTGACGGACTTTTTCAAAACCGGCACGTACGATATGAAGCGTGAATTCTACACGACCATTTCACCGTCCATGGATATTTTGGAAAGTTCCAACTTTGAACGTTTCTTATATTATGTGAGCGGCGAGGATTACGAAGTAACGAACCGTCGCATGAAGGATTTGAAAGCCAACGGTTCCTTGTCGGTATCTGAAGAAGAGTTACAGCGCATTCAGAAGGAATTTAGCGGTCAATTCGTTTCCGATGAAGAAACGAAAGCGGTCATTGCACAGGTTTATAATTCCTACGGTTACTTATTGGATCCGCATACTGCGGTGGCCATGGGTGCTTACATGAAGGAATTGCAGGCGCATCCGGAAGATGGCGGTCGTCATACGGTGATTGCCGCAACGGCCCATCCGTTCAAGTTCCCGAATCCGATTTGCGAAGCCCTCGAAATTCAGACCGGTGATACGCCATATGAAAGTCTTGAGCACATCAGTGCGGTGACGGGCGTGGCGTTCCCGAAACAACTGGCTGCTTTGCAGGCGAAGGAATTACGTTTTACCAAAGTCATTGATAAAGAATCAATGGGCAAAGAAATTCTTGCTTTTGTCGATACTTTTAAAAAATAAGCTATATTGAGTCAGACGATCCTACTTATTAACGATATAAGTTGTTGGTTGATACTATATAGCAATCAAAATATTAGTAATACATTAAGAAAGTAGTGACAACGTGAGACAAGCTTTTTTCTATGCCATTGCGTCAGCTTTGGCGTTCAGTATCATGAATTTATTTGTAAAAATGCTGGGGCAAGCCATGCCGGCTGCGGAGATTACCTTCTTCCGCGGCCTCATCGGCACGGTGGCGGTCCTCGCTTACATGCGCGTCAAGGGTATTGCCTTTTCGACTGAAAACCGTGGGATGCTCACCGTTCGCGGGATTTTTGGCGGTTTAGGCAACTTGTGCAACTTCATTGCCCTGGCGTACATGAAGTTGGCCGATGCGGCGATTTTATTCCAGTTGTCCGGCATATTCGTGTTTATTTTCAGCACACTCTATTTGAAAGAGTCGGTTCCGAAAGGGGCCGGTAAATGGCTGATTTTGATTTTTGCGGCTGTTTGCCTCATGATTAAGCCGTGGTCGTTCAGTGAGTTCCACTGGTATTCGCTTTACGCCATCGCCGGTGCTGCCTTTGCGGCCGCTGCCTATACTACGATTCGCAAGCTCAGCCAAGTGGGGCATCACAGTAATTATGAGATTATGTTTTATTTCTTAGTGACCACCATGATTGTCGGTGGTCTCTTGATGGGACCTGATTTTGTATGGCCTGATTTGCGGCAATGGGTAATCCTTGGTATTATCGGCGGGATTTCCGTGTTTGCCCAATTCTTCCTGACCGGTGCATTTGTGGCAACCAATGCGGTTGTGGCACAATTTTTACAATATATCGGCGTATTCTTCAATGCCATGTGGGGCTTTGTAATTTTTGACGAAACCTTATCGTGGATGACGGTCTTGGCCGGTATTATGATGTTTGTCGCATCGGTTATGATTGCTCGTTTAAAAGAGCAACACGTCAAAGTGTAGGCTCTAAGCTTGGCTGACGGAGTAACGCGTCAAAGTGTAAACTCTAAGCTTGGCTAAATGAGCAACACGTCAAAGTATAAGCCCTAACAAAGGTAGGTGCCGATATGTACTTAGCAACTTTAGAAATTGAGAATTTTCGTAATTTGAATCAAACGAAGTTGAGTTTTCACGAGCATTGTAATTATCTGATTGGTGAAAACTCGATTGGGAAGTCTAATTTGTTGGCCTTGATTCAGATCATGACATCCGGCAGAAGGCTGGTGGAAGGGGATTTTTTCGATATCGTAAAACCCGTCAAGGTTCGCCTTGAAATCGTGGTGACGCCGCACGAAGAGTTGCCTCCCTTATTGATTAAGGCGGTTAAAAACGGTCGTATTCTGCTCGAGTGGGAGCAGGTGAATGTGGCGACGAAGCCGCGCCTGTATGAGGTGTTGACTACGACGGCACGGCGTTCGGTACCGCTTAAAACGCTCACTTACATGGCCTATTTTGCCTTGAAGGATATTGGCATTTATTCTTTCGACACAAAGGAGGAGTCCTTTTACGAAGAGCTCCGTGATTTGTTGGGCGAGGCCCTCGATGTGGCGATTTGTAAAAAAGATTCGCCCGTTACGAAGTCGATGTCGCTCATTGCGCTGCGCATTCGGCAGTTTCAAATGGTCATGCCTCATTTGCCGATTTACATGATTATTGTATTGGCTCAGCTGACGCAATGGCCACTTATGGAACGGGGCTCCATGACGCATACGAAAATCGATAAGAGCGAGCGTTATGCCGGCTTTTATACGCCTGATGCACTGCGCCTCGTGGCCATGGTGGTATTTCGCTTGGTGCAGAAGATTTTTCGTTTGAAAAAACAAAATCGCCTGGAGTCGCGTATTGTCGTGATGAAGGGAAAACGGTATTTACCGCTGGCTATCAGCCTCGATGAAGTGGAAACCCATTTGAACCCACTCATGCAGCGGGCTATGGTGGATTATTTTAAAGAAATGATGGCCAATGAGAATATTGGATTTTTGCGCATTTTAAAAGATGTGTTCGGCATTGATGGTATTTTAGGCCAGGTCTTTATCGTTACGCATTCGGCGGAAGTCTTGTCCGATGATTATCGGCAGATTATTCGCTTTTATCGTCAGCCGTCGGGCTCCTTGAAGATTGCCTGCGGGGTGACCTTTGAAGTGTCGTCGGAGGCGGAAGAACATTTGATTGCTTATTTTTCCGCGGTCAAAGAGGCACTCTATACACGTTGTGTTATGATAGTAGAGGGCGAAACGGAGTACAGTAGTTTTCGGCAGTTTGCCAAAACGCTCGGTATTCCGCTCGACTTTTACGGCATCGGGCTTATCAATGCCCGCGGCCAAGGGTCTATCAGCCGATTGGCTGAATTATTTAATCGTTTTGACATTCCCGTCATCGCCCTATATGATAGGGATGTGCGTACCGACGTACGGGCGGGCAAAAAGCAAGTATATTTCACGGATACAATTTGCTATGAATATGATTTGGTCAGTCACTTGATTCGCCGGCGCCAACGGTCCGTTTTGGATAACATTGTGCGCATGGTAGTCAGTCTTGAAGGCGGTTCGCAGCTGGTGTCCAAAAAAGCCATCACTCAAGGGGTGGATAAGCTGATTAAGTACGCCAAGTCGCAAAATGAGTCCCTTCAGGGTCTGGTGAACCGGGCGTTTCACGAACGCAAATTAAATTCAATTCCGAATCGGGAAGAACACCTCTTGGAAGTGTATTACTTCAGTTGGTTGTTTTTTCAAAAAGGAATTACTATCGGCAAGTGTATTGCGTATAATATAAAAGAGCGGGAGGATATTCCCCCTGCGTTTGTAAGAGTTATAAAAAAAGCACAGCAGCTGGCGCAACAACAGGACGCCTGGCTGGCTGTGGCAGAGGAGACGAAATATGGAAAATAAGACATATAAATTCGGTTTAGTCGGTTTGGCCGTTATGGGTCAGAACTTAGCGCGTAATGTGGCACACAAAGGTTTCAGCATTGCTGTTTATAACCGTACGCCGCAGAAAACGGATGAGTTTTTGCAAAAATTCGGTCACGAAGGCGATATCGGCGGTGCTCACAGTCCTGAAGAGCTCGTTAACATGCTTGCTAAACCTCGCAAAATCATGTTCCTCGTAAAAGCGGGCCAACCGGTAGATGACATGATTGAAGCATTCTTGCCATATTTGGATAAAGGCGACATCTTAATTGATGGCGGTAACTCGTATTTCAAAGATACTCGTCGTCGCAGCCAAGAGCTCGAAGCTAAAGGCTTCCGCTTCTTAGGTGTTGGCGTATCCGGCGGGGAAGAAGGGGCTCTTAACGGTCCAAGCCTCATGCCGGGCGGTAATGAAACGTCCTATAAGGAAGTGGAAAAAATCTTTACGTCCATCGCCGCTCAGGTGGCTGACGGTCCTTGCTGCAGCTATGTTGGTGATGACGGCGCCGGTCACTATGTAAAAATGGTGCACAACGGTATCGAATACGGCGATATGCAGCTCATCTCCGAAGCGTACTTTATGATGAAAGAATTGCTTCACATGAGTGCCGAAGAAATGGCCGAAGTGTTCACCGAATGGAATAAAGGCGTACTCGATTCTTACTTAATCGAAATCACGTCTAAAATCTTGCGCGTACGCGACAAAGAAACGGGCGAACCATTATTGGAAAAAATCCTTGATAAAGCGGGCCAAAAGGGTACCGGTAAATGGACGAGCCAGGAAGCTCTTGATTTAGGGGTACCGATTCCGACTATCGCGGAAGCTGTGTTTGCGCGTGGCATGTCGGCTTACAAAACGGAACGCGTGGAAGCGGCTAAGATGCTTAAAGGTCCTGAAGGGGAATATAAGGGCGACAAAAAAGCCTTTATCGATGCTATTCATTCCGCCTTGTATGCGTCTAAAATCTGTTCTTACGCACAGGGCTTTGCGTTGATTAAAGCAGCGGCCAAAGAATACAACTGGAATATCAACTTCGGCGATATGGCGCTCTTATGGCGCGGCGGTTGTATCATTCGTGCCGTATTCTTGGAAGATATTAAAAAAGCGTTCGAACGCAATCCGGAACTTTCCAACTTGCTCCTCGATCCGTTCTTCATCGAAGCCATCGAACAGCATCAGGCTAAATGGCGTGAAGCTATTATCGAAGCGAAACGTTTCGGTATTCCGACTCCGGCATTCTCCGCATCCCTTGATTACTACGACAGCTATCGTCGTGCCAACTTGTCCGCTAACATGATTCAGGCGCAGCGCGACTTCTTCGGTGCGCATACGTATGAACGTGTTGATCAAGACGGTATTTTCCATACCGAATGGGAAGCTGCATTGGAAGGGAAATAAAAATAAAAAACGCGTGGTATTAAGGCACGCGATAGTTCCAATTAAATAATATTTGCACGAAAGGGGGCACATCATGAAGCATAATAAATTTAAAGGCAACACATTTTTATTAATGCATAAAGATGTGCCCTGTGTTCAATTTACGTTTCATAAATATGAGATGTGGGCAAAGTTTGAATCCATACTGAATAAAGACCATACACCACCGAATATGATAGATAATTATCGTGGTTATGAATATAATTTGAATAAATTTTTAGATCATCGAGTTATTCCTAAAGAGCGGCCTAATATCAGTGCTATCAAGGATTACTTTGACAGTGATTCCTCGCTTGAACTATCCTTGCGCTCCTATATGCTTAGCGTGTCCGATCATTATTGGATTAAACCGGCCGACAGTAAAGTAATTTGGGCGGATGTGAATTTCTATGATAATTCATTTGAAGATGATTCGATTTTTATCTCATCATTGACGACTTTGAAAAAACAGGTTGGGGATAGAACATTGATTTCGTTTCATAGTCATACGCCGAATACTTCGAATAACGGTACTTTACCGCAGATGTGGTTGCATACCGATGAATCGCCGGTTTTATATAAAACTGGTAATCAACCATTTGTGCAGGAGCCTTTTAATGAAGCGGTGGTTTCCGATTTATTGGATGTACTGGGTTTTAACCA
Organism: Veillonella sp.; assembly: GCF_015058545.1. Lineage (GTDB taxonomy): Bacteria > Bacillota > Negativicutes > Veillonellales > Veillonellaceae > Veillonella_A. The sequence continues at coordinate 796 of NZ_SVCB01000009.1, read as the reverse complement.
TGTGTTGTATCGTTTGGGAACATTCGGTGGCTCGGTCGTATCCGCTTGTGATGCGTTCACGACGGCATCCATCGAGTTTATACCGGTTTGGCAATTGGAAAAATCCCGAACCAATCATTTAAATGGGTTAGATAATTATTTGGAATTTCTACGACAAAATGGTTGTGCCGTAACGGATGAAATTCGTAAGCAGCTGGAAGAAATGATTATTATTGATTATCTGACAATGAACGATGATCGTCATTGGGGGAATTTCGGTATCTTACGGAATAGTGAGACTCTTGAGTTTATAGGTTTGGCGCCTATTTTTGACAATGGCCGAACTTTTGCCTATAACTCTTTTAGTGGTGATTATGAAGCACAGCCGGCACCATATAATTTGTCTAAGGCGTTTGCTGAAAACGGTACTCATGACCGTGAACTTACTTATGTAACAGGGGTTCACGATATTGATCATGCTGCATTGAAAGCGGCAGTGCCGGATATTTTTGAAAAAAGATTAATTGAAGTGAAGGCGCGCTTTGAGGCGGTTGATACGAGTCGGGAAGTTATTGAAGTGTTGGAACGTAAAGTGCCTAATTTAATCAAGACGTTAATTAAACGGGTTGATGAATTGGATAAGCAGCTTCGAAAAACATAATTTAAGTGACAATTTAAAAAATCATAACCACCCGTAGAACGGGTGGTTTGCTCTGACCCTATAAGGGTCTTTCTCTAGTGGTTGCCCTCTAAAGAGGGCTTTGAGTAATCTGACAACCACTCTATTATCACTGGCTGCCCCCTACTCGGGGGCTTT
>NZ_SVCB01000119.1 GCF_015058545.1 Veillonella sp. | reverse complement strand
TCATAGATACCAAGTCCTGCGGTGATGTTACAACTACAATACCGTCTAAGGACAAAGACTGGAATACGGTAATGGCTACGTCGCCGGTTCCCGGTGGCATATCCACGAATAAATAATCCAAATCCTTCCAAATTACATCCGTGTAAAACTGCTTAACTACATTGCCTACGATAGGACCGCGCCATAACACAGGGTCACTTTCGTTCTCGAGTAAAAGGTTAACCGACATTACGTCGATGCCGCCTTTAGACTGAATCGGGTACATACCTAATTCATCTACATGAGCTTTACCGTTAATACCAAATACTTTAGGGATGGAAGGACCGGTAATATCACCGTCAAGAATCCCTACTTTAAAACCACGACGTGCCATCGTAATAGCTAATAAAGATGTAACGAGGGATTTACCTACGCCACCCTTACCGCTGACTACGCCGATAACATGTTTTACACTGCTTAAATCATTAAGCTTTGCCGTCAAATCCGGCGGCGTTTGTTGAGCACTGCCGCAAGAGGATGCTGAAGAGCAACCGCTGCAGCCGCCTGAACTACCACATGCCATAAAATACACCTACTTTCAATCGGCCTTGCCGATATATTCATTTAATTATACGAAGAAATCTTTCTTCCTCTAAAGTGTAGCATATAAATCAGCTTTTATCAATATAAGAGAGTGCATGGCAAACATGATAATCTGTTATGCCCATGCACTCTGATGATTTGTAATTATACGAAATTATGAAGTAATTGTAAAGTCTAATCAATTAAAAAATATGACTATTTGATAAATGATTTTGTTAATTGACCTACAATCGTCATACCTGCCACGATTTGTTCCTTACTTGGGAAGGTAAAACTGAAGCGGAACGACTGACCGGCCGGTACACCGTCGGCCGCAAAAGCTGCGCCCGGTACGATACCTACCTTATGCTCCATACAGGCTTCGAAGAAAGCGTCACAATCGACACCGTCCGGCATGGTAAGCCATAAGAACATACCGCCGGTCGGTTCCACAAAATGAACCTTATCGCTGCCGTGCGCTCTAAGGGTTTGCATCATCAAGTCGGCTTTCTCTTTGTACACCGTCGAAACGTGTTTAATCTGAGCGTCATAGTCAATAACATCGAGCAAGCGGGATACAACGCGCTGGGTAACGAGTGGCATTTGACCGTCCTGATTATTCTTTAACGCCTGAATCGCTTCAATGGCTTGTTTAGGACCGTACAAGAAACCTACGCGAAGACCGGCCGATAAAGTTTTGGAATAGGAACCGGCATAGATAACGCGATTATCCGTGTCCATTTCTTTAAACGTCGGCACAATAGTATCGGTAAAACGAATTTCACCATATGGATCGTCTTCATAGATAAAAAGATTATATTTAGCAGCAATCGAATAAATCGCTTTGCGGCGTTCTAAAGGCATAGTGATACCTGTCGGATTTTGGAAATTAGGGATTAAGTAGATATATTTCCCCTTGCCTTTATTAGCGGCTTCTTCCAATGCTTCCGGAATCATACCGAAATCGTCCATGGCAATGCCCACGGCTTTAGCCCCCACGTTACGAACCGCGTTAATACCGCTGGTAAATGAATAGGCATCCATGAATACTTCGTCACCCGGTTCACACAAAGTACGAGGTACAAGCCCCAAATCCTGACCGGCGCCGATAGAGATTAAAAGTTGCTGCCCTTCCGTCGGCATATGGCGAACTTTAACGAGACGTTCAATCGTCTGCTCGGCCAAACGGGCATCACCGGCCATAGGACCGTACTGTAATATGTCAATCGGATTAGTATGCACCACATGGTCGAAGGCTTCTTGAATTGCCTCTACCGGAATCGCTTCCGAAGCGGGATTACCGATACCGAAACTGATAAAACCGGGAATACCGGCACCGCGTTCAAATACTTTACGGATAAAATTCAGCCCTTTTAATTGGGCTCTGTCCGGAATTTGAAATGTAAAACTCATAACTCTCTCTCCTTTTACTACTATACTGCCAAGCTACATATTGGATAAACGATAAGCGTACCCAAGTAGGTACGCTTACATTTAATTTATTATTTATTTTACTATGAAAACATGAATTTGACCACTGTTTATATTAAGCGGTGGCCGGATAATTCATTTTCCGTTTTTGAAAAGCACATTTCGTTTAACTTAAGTCAACCTTAATAAACAAATATTTATTCCGGCGTTTGCTCGCGCTTTTTCATCCATCTTTTGTAACCATACCAAGCGATGGCATACACGACAGTTGCAACCACCACAATAATCGTCAAACGATCCAAATGCTGATGTAACATAACCGCATCGTGACCTACCACGACTTCAAGGGCGGTGGACGGAAACTTACCGATTAAGTTGGCAATGGCATAATCGCGTAAGCTGATACGACTGATAGCCCCTAAAGCGGTAATGATGCCGGATGGGAAATACGGTATCGTACGGGCAAAAAGCATAACGGCTAGCCCGTTTTTACTGCTGAAGTCATCGACTTTAAGTAAAAACTTATTCTTCTGAATGAGCTTTTCAGCAGAGTCACGCAAAATATAACGCATGAGTAAGAAGCTGATGATAACGCCCACAGTTTCAGCGAGCCAGGAAATAATAATCCCCGGAATCAAACCGAAGATTAGGCCGTTCGCGGTTGAAAAGAAAATGGACGGCAAAAAGCCCGCAATATTTATAATTACATCGAGCACAAAGCTGATAACCCAGGCCCAGGCACCATAACTTTGAAGAACTTCCGCAATATGATGTACATCACCGGTCCCCAGCAAGTCAATCATATCACCGTAAAAGCCCGGCACAATGAGCTCCAAGCTGGCCAATAAAACGACTGCTAATACAACAACAAATACTTTAACCTTTGTTTCTGCTTTCATTCAGTACCCTCATACTAATTAACTATATATAAAACATATACTCACATGTTTGTAAAATCACAAATAAAACTAAAATGACCTTACCATTATTTCGAAATATTTCGAAATCTATTGTTCACTTGTATTTTACCATAAATAAGAGGCCTATAGGTACCCTTTACGTATAAATTTATCTATTGTTTAGATTTATAAGTTTAATGAAATAATCATAACCACCCGTAGAACGGGTGGTTTGCTCTGACCCTATAAGGGTCTTTCTCTAGTGGTTGCCCTCTAAAGAGGGCTTTGAGTAATCTGACAACCACTCTATTATCACTGGCTGCCCCCTACTCGGGGGCTTTTC
>NZ_SVCB01000118.1 GCF_015058545.1 Veillonella sp. | reverse complement strand
TTTAACTAAGTGGCCAAATGGTCATTGCTTATTTGTCAATATCTTTTTTTATTTACATACTATATTTAGTAGTAAGTGTTAGGGAGGCTTTACCGTGTTGGAGGTAATTAAACGTGATGGCCAGAAAGTGCCATTCGATAAAACAAAAATCGAAATAGCTATCGAAAAAGCCATGAATAGCAGTACCGGTTTATATGAAGAAGGATTGGCGGGGCGTATCGCTGACGAAATCGAAGAATACGCTCATAAAATCGGCAAAACATTGACAATTTATGCTATTGAAGACCAGGTATATTACAAATTGTTGGAATACCATAATCCGGCAACGGCACGTGCTTATGAAAACTACAAAGCCGTTCAGGCTTTTAAACGTAAAGAAAATACGACTGATAAAGATGTATTCGGCTTGTTGGACCGCAGCAATACGGCCTTGATTGATGAAAACTCCAACAAGGATGCAGCCATTGTTTCCACGCAGCGCGACCTTATTGCAGGTGAAGTAAGCAAGGACATTGCCCGTCGTAAATTAATTCCGGCGGATATCGTACAGGCTCATGACAGCGGTGCAATTCATTTCCATGATATGGATTACATCATTCAGCCGATGTTCAACTGCTGTTTAATTAATTTGGAAGATATGCTCACCAACGGTACTGTTATTAACGGTAAGAAGATTGATACGCCGAAGTCCTTCCAGGTTGCTTGTACCGTAACGACTCAGATTATTGCGCAAGTCGCTTCCGGTCAGTACGGCGGTCAGAGTATTAACGGTATCGACCGTATTTTGGCACCGTTTGTACGTAAATCGTATGATAAGATTTTAGCCAATGTTTTGGAAGAACAGGTTGAAATCTATGACATGAAACCGAATATGGAAAAAGCGAAAGAAATTGCTTGGAAACGTACGCGCAAAGAAGTTAAAGACGGTATTCAGACTATTCAATACCAGATTAATACGTTGATGACGACAAACGGTCAGGCTCCGTTTGTAACCTTGTTTATGCATTTCGACCCAAACAGCGAATATGCTAAAGAAGCGGCGCTCATCGATGAAGAAATTTTGAAACAGCGCATTATGGGTGTTAAAAACGAAGCGAATGTGTACATTACACCGGCGTTCCCTAAGTTGATTTATGTATTGGATGAACACAATATCCATCCCGATGCGCCTTATTATTATTTGACTGAATTAGCCGCTAAATGTACGGCTAAACGCATGTATCCTGACTATATTTCCGCTAAGAAAATGAAGGAAAATTATGAAGGTAATGTATTCAGCCCAATGGGATGTCGTGCGTTCTTGTCCCCTTGGAAAAATGAAAAGGGTGAATACGTATTCGACGGTCGCTTTAATATGGGCGTTGTAAGCCTTAACTTGCCGCAAATCGGTATTTTGGCGCGTCACAGTGAAAAACGTTTCTTTGAAATTTTGGATAAACGTTTGAAATTGGTTGAAAAAGCTTTATTGTTACGTTATGAATTATTGAAAAACGTAACCAGTGATGTATCGCCAATTCATTGGCAGCATGGTGCTATTGCTCGTCTTAAAAAAGGTGAATCCATTGCGAAATTCCTTAAAGGCGGTTATGCTACGATTTCTATGGGGTACATCGGTATGTACGAAGCGACTAAGCTCATTACGGGTGAATCTAACACCGGTGAAAAAGGCCGTGTATTTGCCATGAAGGTTATGGATCGTTTGAACGAAGCCATTGATACTTGGAAGAAACGTCATAACATGGGCTTTGCTTTATACGGTACACCGGCTGAAAGCCTTACCAATCGTTTCAGCTCTTTGGATCGTGCCCGTTTCGGTGAAATCGAAGATATTACTGATAAAGGCTATTACACCAATAGCTATCATGTAAACGTACGGGAAGAAATTAATGTATTTGATAAGTTTGCGTTCGAATCGGAATTCCAGAAAAAGTCGACCGGCGGTTGCATTTCTTATGCGGAAATTCCGAATATGACCAATAATATTCCGGCCGTATTAACGATGATTAAATACATTTACGATAATATTTCCTATGCGGAATTTAATACAAAATCAGATTATTGTCATGTTTGCGGTTTTGACGGTGAAATTAAAGTCAACGATAACAATGATTGGGAATGCCCACGTTGTCATAATACGGACCGCGATAAATTAACAGTAATCCGCCGTACTTGCGGTTATTTAGGTGAAAACTTCTGGAATGAAGGACGTACTAAAGAAATTAAAGACCGAGTAATGCATATTTAACACTCAAAAACAGGTCATGATTTCATGACCTGTTTTTTGTTTAGATTATTCTATTTAGAGATGAGAATGATTGTGCCGAAGTAACAATTATTTTTAAAATTTGAGCAGGTAGAGGAGGCGAGCCGTAATGAATTATGGACAAATTCGCAAATTAGATATTGCCAACGGAAACGGTATCCGCACGTCTATTTTTGTTACCGGTTGCACACATAAATGTTTTAATTGTTTTAACGAAGAATACCAAAACCCACAGGCAGGGAAGCTTTGGACCGATAAGGAAACGGCAGAAGTACTTACTTACGTGAGCGATCCGAATGTATCGGGCCTTACCTTGCTCGGCGGCGAACCGTTTCAAAATGTGGACGGTCTATTGCCGGTTGTGAAAAAGGTGCGCGAAACGGTGCCTGAAAAGGATATTTGGGCGTACTCCGGTTATACCTGGGATGAGCTCATCGCTTGCCCGGCTAAACGACAGTTATTGGAACAATGCGATATCTTAGTGGACGGCAAATTTGTAGATGCTTTGCGCGACCCAAGCTTGCGGTTCCGCGGCTCCAAGAATCAACGTATTATTGATGTGAAAAAGAGCTTGGCTCAAGGCGAAGTTGTTATCGCCATGGACTGATTAATAGGCAGTGACATAAAATAGGCTAAAAAAAGCTTGAACATAAAATAGGCCGGATAGAAATAGTCGGGACATAAAATAAGAGGCTGGCAGCGAATTTGCTGTCAGCCTCTTTTGTGTGGTGGGGAGCTAACCTTGGGGATAGCTCCTTAGTTTTTATTCTTCATTTGGGGTAGTCATTCGTTCGTATTAAACGATTTTAGCTCCTTTTTTGTATTGTTCGCCACCAGCATCAGGTAATAAACCGTAGCGTTCAGTCCAAAGGTTCTTGTATTTTAAGGCCTGGTTATGGATACGTTCAACCTGAGATTCATCGGTACGAACTACTTTCGCCGGTACACCTACAACGAGAGAATACGGCGGGATAGTGGTGTTTTCTAACACAACTGCGCCGGCCGCGATGATGGAGCCGGTGCCGATATGGCAACCGCTGAGCACGATGGCGCCCATGCCAACGAGTACGTTATCTT
>NZ_SVCB01000117.1 GCF_015058545.1 Veillonella sp. | reverse complement strand
GGCTGTCACTACATAATCTAAGCCTTTCATGCCAACCGTAGCTACGAAGCTGTGATCTTTATTACCGAAACCGCGAAGTTCCAAAGATAGCGCCATTGTTTCCGAACGGCCTAAGGATTTTAACAATAATGGTTGAATGACGGAACCGTAGGAAGTAAAGCGTTTGAAGAAATTACCTTCCAAAGCTAAGCCGCGACAAGCCTGAGCTTCCTGAACAGCATGGCTTTCCGCAATAAAATCCGGTACGAAACGAAGGGCTGCAGTGAACATGAACGCATATTCGTAAGGAATTTTACACTGCGTAACCAAGGCTGCCGTTAAATCCTGTAATTTCGTGGTTGCCAAAAGCATGATGAAGACCATGGTCATGCAAAGCATGCGAAGGCCGGTTACGTAAGCCGATTCCAAGGTACCGCCGCCAAGGAACTGTACCACTGCCAAGAACACGGCGAAGGCGGCTAAGGTTAAAACAGCTTTATATTGGCGAATCAAAAGACCTGTTACTAATAAAATTAAGAGTTCCAAAGCCAACAAAAGGCTTAATTCATAGGTTGTTGTCAAAAGGACAGCCCATGCGGAAAAGGCGATGGTCATTAATATTTTGGTAAATGGTACTAATCGATGCATGGTTCCTCCTAACTGCGAGCCTTTAAGGCCAGCATTTTTGCTTCAAATTCTGCCATTGATTTGCAATAACCAAGGCCCGGTACCGTTTCTGCCAATTCCACACATGGCGGTTTGGTAAGACCTAAGTCAAATAAATCATCACGGTTCGTAAATAATTCTTCCGGTTTCCCGTCAAACGCTTTCGTGCCGTAGCCCACAATAATAGCGCGGGTGCAGTGGCTTGCCATGATTTCCATGTCATGAGTAACAAGGATAATCGTAAGTCCCGTAGCACGCAAGGTTTCCAACAATTCCAAGAGTTCGCGTGTTTCCCTACCGTCTTGACCACTGGTCGGTTCATCAAGAATTAAAATCTTGGACTTCATAGCCAAGGCCGAAGCAATGGCTACACGCTGTTTTTCACCACGACGTAAAGTCGGTGGATACGCATCGCGCAAATGACTGATGCCCGTATCGGCCAAAGCTTTGGACGTAATATCCGCCACTTCCGCTTTGGTGTAACCTAATTGTTCCGGTCCGAAGGCCACTTCTTCAGCCACCGTTGGGCGGAACATTTGGCGATCCGGCTGTTGGAACACGTAGCCGATGAAACGGCCTCGTTCCGATGGCGGTAACGCCGTAATATCTGTGTCATTATAATAAATCTTGCCGCTGCGCGGTTTTTCAAGGCCCATTAATAAACGGGTTACCGTCGTTTTACCGCAACCGTTGCGACCGCCGATGGCGATGAATTCACCTTCGCCGATGGAAAAATCTACATTATCTATAATATCTTGGCCCAGCACATAGCCGAAACGCAAGCCTTTAACCTCCAGCATACGAACCTCCTGTTTTTAATCCGTTAGCTAATTCTTTATCTACCGCTGTAACTTTAATGACTCGGTAGTGCTATCTATTTTATGTTGCTTTTCTCTTATACTCTTTACCCGCTCTCACAACTGCTTTGATTGGCTAGGCTTTTAAACCTTCTTTAGCAGCTGCCACGCTGAGCCATGGTTTTTCAAAAGCAAAACCTGCTTCTTCTAGACGCATATAGGTTGTGAAGATGGATGGCAATGCGTCCACATAAATTTTGTGGTCATACATGTAACGCAAGGTTACTTCCGGCACATCGTCGGTGCGAAGTTCGCCGTCTACCATGAGGGCCATGCGATTGGCATATGGCAGCACTGCATGAAGGTCGTGGTCGATAACGACTACGGTAATGCCGTATTCCTTATTAAGGGCACCCACTAAGCGATACAATTCAGCAGTCCCTTCCGGATCGAGGGAACTGGTCGGCTCATCCAACACGAGGATGGATGGATTCGTGGCAAGCACGGAGGCAATAGCCAAACGTTGACGCTGACCGCCGGAAAGACTTGGAATCTTACGGTTTTCCATGCCTTCAAGACCAACCTGTTTGAAAACTGCGGCACTTCGTTCTTTAATCTGTTCCGGTGTATAACCGCGGTTTTCCATGGCGAAGGCCACTTCTTCGGCTACCGTCATGGTTACGAGCTGCGTGTCATAATCGGCCAGTACGACACCGATTTCCGTAGCCAATTCGGAAATTTCCGCCTGCGTCGTGGCTTTACCGTTTACGAATACCATGCCTTCCATACGACCGCCGTAGAATTTAGGCACCGCACCAATCATGGCCATACATAAAGTGGATTTACCGCAACCGGCAGGACCGGTAATAACGAGGAAGTCCCCATCGTTTACAACTAAATTAATATCTTTCAAAGCCGGCTTGGTTTGCTGGCCGTAATAATAAGAGAAATGTTCAATAGAGATTTTAGCATCCGTAGCCGGTGTCAATTCATACATACTATGGTCGCTGGAAATAACTTCATCCGCTTTCGGTAAATAACCGCGGCGCGCGAATAAGCGTTGTGCCGGCAAATATAAAAGCGGTGTAATAACGGCGTTAATAGCAGCTACCAAAAGAACTAACGGCCACATAGCTTTCGTGTACACTTCAGTCGGTAACGCTAAAACTACATACAAAACGGTAACGAAAATCCCGCCCGATACAACGGTACTTAAGAATCCGGATACAACCGGCGGTACAATCATGCGACCGAATTTCAAACGGCTGAACATGTGAACCACGAAGGCGGCGGTGAGTGCCCCGGCCGGTTCACTCAATAAGTTCGCATACGGAAACGCCGATTTAGAAGTCATCAGGTTAATTAGGGCTGCCACAAGACCAATCCCTAAGGACTGACGATAATTTGGTCTGGTCAAATGAATGGCTACGCAGTAGGTAGCAATCATCCAGTTCGGCGTAATGCCCGCCACGCTAGGGCTGACTAAGTGTAAAATCGTACCTAACGCAAGCATTAAGGTACTGACTGTGACCCAGCGGAACTGCCCGCCTTGCACATGTGTATATACTAATTTTGAAACATCTTGAACTCGCTACATCCTGTTCTCCTACTAAAAACGGGTATAAAAAAAACCTTCCAATCCCAAAATACATAGGGACGAAGGTTAATCCGCGGTGCCACCCCGATTGGTCAAAAGACCCGGCTCACTACGTACGGCCTACCCAATACAGGCGATACGCGCTCCTTTGGTAACGGTCGGAGATGACCGGTGACGCCTACCTACTGGTTCGGGCCACATCTCCCAGGTCCATTCACTATACTTTCTTGCACCGGGCTTCCACCATTCCCGACTCGCTGTAGCCGAACTTGTATAGCTACTCTTCCTGTTCACAGATGATAACTATATGTTTTATCCAATTATACACACAAGCGATTTAAGAAGTCAATACGATTTTCACAAATTATGACAAATCTTTTTGCTGGCTCTCAGAATCTTTATTCATGGTTGCTGCTGTAGCTTTATTCATAATCTTCGTTCTCCAATAAATATATAAGTTAGCGTTTAACACGTCATTTCAATAAACAGTTCGCTATGCTATAATAACAGTGAAATAGAGTGGTATCTATCAAGAACCACATCGCTTTCAACAGGATTTATAACTTCATAATTTATTCTAGTTTTATCGCTTGGATCTTTTAGACCGGGACGAGACGCAACATAGGAATTTTATGCGCATTTCGTGGTCGAAGTGCGCCTTTTTTATGAAAACTTGCGGCACGTCAAAAGCAGAAAGGAGTTTCATGAAAATCGGTATTATCGGCGGGGGCAAAGTCGGTTCTACCTTAGCTCGTCATTTGAGCACTCGTTTGGTGGGCATCGTAGGTTCTTCTTCTGAAAAAACCACCCAATTAGCCACCAAGTACAAGGTACCTTGTATGACTCACGCTGAACTCGCCGCCAAGGCGGATTTGGTATTACTCACCGTACCGGACAGGCAAATAGCCATCGTCGCCAAAAGCCTCGCTGCCGAGGCTCAACAAGAGCCGGCTATAGGGAGTACCGTTTACTTACACTGCAGCGGCAGTTTAGACCTGTCACCCCTTAAGCCTTTGCAAGACATTGGCGCTTTCGTAGGCAGTCTTCATCCTCTGCAAAGTTTTGCCGGTGAAAACACCGTTTTAAAAGGCATTTACATGGCCATTGACGGTGATGAAAAGGCACAACAAGCCGCCCATGAACTGGCAACGATTTTAGAAGGACGAAGTTTTCACGTTCCCGCCGCAGACAGACCGCTCTATCACGCAGCCGCCTGTATCTGTGCCAACTATACGGTCACCTTACAGGCCATGGCGCAAGAGCTTATGAGCCGTTGGTTAGTGCCAACTAAGATTTCAGACTCAACCAAAGACTCAGCCAAAGGCTCAACCAACGAAGCACCGGCCAACGTTTCAGGCTCCGGCTCAGTCATTATGGACTCAACCAAGCCTTCGAAGGCCGCTTGGCAAGCACTTTTGCCATTATTCCAAGGCGTCGCCGCCAATCTTGAAAAGGCTGAAAATCCCGGTTCCGCTCTTACCGGCCCCATCGCGCGGGGCGATATAAACACGGTACAGAGCCATTTAGGGGTTTTACCAAAAAACATGATTCCGGTTTACATACAATTGGGCATGGCCACAACGCAGTTGGCCCTAATGAATCAGACAATTACGCCGCTTATGGCGGAAGAACTATTCGATCTATTTAATTCCGTTCACTATGAAGCTACTACTAAGGAGGAGACTTCACATGAGTAACAAACCAAAAACTATTACAACCATCAAACAAATGAAGGAACAGGGCGAACCGATTACCATGATTACGGCCTATGACGTAGCCATGGCGCGCAATGTAAATGAAGCGGGCATCGACATGATTCTCGTAGGTGACTCCGTCGGTAATATAATGCTCGGTTACGAATCCACTCTTCCTGTTACGATGGATGAAATGATACATCATACCAAAGCGGTAATGCGCGGCAATTCAACGGCTCTCGTGGTAGCCGACATGCCGTTCATGAGCTATCAGGCAGACATGGCGGAAGCCATGCATAATGCGGGCCGTTTCTTAAAAGAAACCGGCTGTACCGCCGTAAAACTTGAAGGCGGTCAAGAAGTGGCCCCTTTGATTAAGAAACTTACCACCGCCGGCATTCCGGTAGTAGCCCATATCGGTTTAACACCGCAGTCGGTAAATCAACTCGGCGGCTTTAAAGTACAGGGCAAAGACATGGAAGCGGCGCAGCAACTCATTGATGATGCCAAAGCCTTGGAAGAAGCAGGCGCTTTCGCCTGTGTCTTAGAATGTGTACCTGCTGCCTTAGCTACCAAAGTAACGCAATCCCTCAAAACGATGGTAACCATCGGCATCGGTGCGGGCAACGGTTGCGACGGGCAAGTACTGGTTTGCAACGATTTACTGGGCGTAAGCACCGGCTTTTCACCGAAATTTGTCAAAAAATACGCCAATCTCCATGACATCACGGTCAACGCGGTAAAAGACTATATTGCGGATGTAAAAAGTCGTGAATTCCCGGCCGAAGAACATACCTTTAAGATTGACGATTCTGTGCTGGATAAATTATATTAAAGTAAATCCCGCAACTATAAACACGCATAAATACATACAGGCATATATAAACATATTTAAACACACATAAACACATATAGGCACATATAAGAAAATATGTGGTTTCAAAATTCAAAAAGGCGATAAGTTCAGTTTATTTTTGAATTTATCGCCTTTTAAGTTAGCAAATTATAGGACAAATCAGCAGCACTTTCCCTACATTATATTTTACCCTATCTAAAGTTAAGGTTTGAAAATATAGGTAATTGACATTAAATAGGCTGAGCTAAGTTAGTTAAATATATTGTAAAACCGCTGCTGTCATGCCATTTGTATCGACCCGTTGCATGCCGTCCTTATAAATATCGCCCGTACGATAACCCGCTTCCAAGGCTTTTTCAACGGCTGCTTCAATAGCATCAGCGGCCTTAGGTGCGTTCAACGAATAACGACACATCATGGCGGCCGACAAAATGGTGCCCAAAGGATTGGCAATGCCTCGGCCTGCAATATCCGGTGCGGAACCGTGGATTGGTTCATATAACGCAGTACCCGTACCGATGGAAGCGGATGGCAAGAGACCCAGTGAGCCGGACACAACGGCGCCTTCGTCACTTAAAATATCGCCGAATAAATTGGTCGTAACGATAACATCAAACTGGCCGGGATTCACTACAAGCTGCATAGCCGTATTATCTACATACAAATAGTCCATATCAATTTCCGGATTAGCCGCCGCTTTCTCTTGGGCAATCTTACGCCATAAGCGGGAGGAGGCCAACACATTGGCTTTATCCACACTGGTAATCTTACCGCGACGTTTAGCCGCCGTTTCAATGGCCACATCCATGATGCGCTCAACTTCATAGCGATGATACGTTTCCTTATCCCATGCCAATTCATTGGGACCTTCCCCTTCCGCTTCTTCACGTTCTCCGAAATAAATACCCCCGGTCAATTCACGGACAATGACAAAATCTACATTTTGTACCAGTTCCGGCTTTAACGGTGAATAATCTTGTAAGGCTTTAAAAATGCGAACCGGTCGTAAATTACAAAAAAGACCTAAAGCTTTACGAAGACCGAGAATTGCTTTTTCGGGGCGAATAGATGGGGCAACATCATCCCACTGCGGGCCACCAACCGCCCCTAGCAAAACAGCATCCGCCGTTTCACAAGCTTTAATCGTCTCCGCCGGCAATGGCTCGCCATAGGCATCGATGGCTTCACCGCCGGCCTTTTTTTCAACCCATTCTATCGTTATATTATCTTTTGTCACAGCCGCATCAACTATACGGCGTGCCGCCGTCACAATTTCACGACCGATACCGTCGCCGTTAATGGCCACAACCGTTTTCTTTGTACTCATACTATTCCCTCTATTTTTTCTCAAAATCTCAATACCCAAAATGGAAAAGATGGTGAAGTTTACTTAAGCATCACTGCGTTGTTTGGCAAAATTCACCAGCTAAGCATCGCTGCGTTGTTTAGCAAAATTCACCAACCCGCCGGCCTTGGCGATAGCCTGTACAAACGGTGGTAACGCGGTGCCTTGATACACTTCGCCGGTCGTCAAATTATGCACTTCACCGGTACTCATATCGACACCCACTTCATGGTCGGCGTGGATTTTTTCAACCGCATCGCCGATTTCAATAACGGGCAAACCGATGTTGATAGCATTGCGGAAGAAGATGCGGGCAAAACTATGAGCAATGATGCAAGGCACGCCATTGGCTTTTATAACCGCCGGCGCATGCTCACGGGAGGAGCCGCAACCAAAATTCTTACCGGCCACCATAATATCACCAGGCTTCACATTCGGTGCAAAAGTAGTATCAATATCTTCCATGGCGTGAGTGGCCAGTTCCTGCATGTCGGCAATCGCCAAATAACGGGCCGGAATGATAACATCCGTATCTACATTATCGCCGTAGCGCCAAATTTTTCCTTGATAATCCATATTATACCTCCTCCGGACCGGCAATGCGTCCCAAAACGGCACTGGCCGCTGCCACGTACGGACTGGCCAAATACACTTCACTATCTACATGGCCCATACGGCCTCTGAAATTACGATTCGTCGTGGACACAGTACGTTCACCGGCCGCCATAATGCCCATATAGCCGCCTAAGCAAGGGCCGCAAGTCGGTGTGCTTACCGCACAACCGGCATCTACAAAAATATCTACCAAGCCAGTTTTAATGGCCTCATCATAAACAGCCTGACTGCCCGGAATAACGATACAACGAACGAAGTCAGCGACTTTACAATCTTTAAAAATAGCCGCTGCCGCCGCTAAGTCTTCATAACGGCCGTTCGTACAGGAGCCGATGATTACCTGGTCAATAGCGATGTCCTTTGCAATTTCATCTACATAATGCGTATTCGATGGTAAGTGCGGGAACGCAACGACCGGCTTTAACGCCGCTAAGTCAATGGTCACGGTTTCGCTGTATACAGCATCTTCATCAGCTACAACCGGCGTGAATTCGCGTTTCACGCGACCTGTCACATAGGCCTCAGTCGTTTCATCGTAAGGGAATACACCACATTTCCCGCCCGCTTCAATAGCCATATTACAGATGGTTAAGCGGTCGGCCATGGTCATATGGGCCACGCCGTCACCGGTAAATTCAATGGCTTTATAACGAGCCCCATCAACGCCGATGCGACCGATAAGTTCAAGCACGATATCTTTGCCGGTTACCCAACGATTCGGCTTGCCCGTAAGTTCTACCTTAATGGCTTCCGGCACTTTGAACCAAGTCTGCCCCATGGCCATAGCAACGCCCGCATCAGTAGAGCCTACGCCGGTGGCAAACGCGCCAAGCGCTCCATAAGTACAGGTATGTGAATCCGCGCCGATAATCATATCGCCCGGTGCCACCAAACCCTGTTCCGGTAACAATACATGTTCGATGCCCATACGACCTACTTCAAAGTAATGGGTTATTTTTTCGGCTTTTACAAAATCCCGCATCACTTTAGCTTGCTCGGCCGATTTTATGTCCTTATTCGGTGTGAAATGGTCAGGTACCAAATAAATACGATCACGGTCAAATACGGGTTTACCAATCTTTTTAAATTCTTTAAGGGCCGGTGGAAAAGTAATATCGTTCATCAATACGGCATCCACTTTGCACTCAATAATATCGCCTGCTTTCACGGCATCCACACCGGCGTGGCGCGCCATGTTCTTCTCTGTCATCGTCATCCCCATAACGAAATCCTCCTAAATCTCTCTTGTTCTCTTAATCTATTTCTTATTGCCTTATTTCCGATAACCGGCTTCATGCGGCCTCTTTAGTATCACATGACATCTTCGGCTACAGGTTGTAACTCAATCTAAGGCGTTACATGTTATCATTCACTCTCTACGGCTACTTCGCGGTCAATTTCTTCGGCCAAATACACATAGTTTACGGCATTAATATAGGCCAACACACTGGATGAAATTACATCGGTGCTCACGCCGCGACCGTTATAATGGCGGCCTTTATATTCAATCGTTACCTGCACTTCACCGAGCGCATCCTGCCCTTCCGTTACGGCTCGTACCTGATAATCTTTCAGTTCAATCGGTAAACCGATAACACGTTGCGCCGCCTTGAGCGATGCATCTACAGACCCGTCACCGACAGCTGCGTCTTCACGAATCCCTTGCGGTGTTTTTAATCTTACATCAGCGTACGCATAACCGCGCTCATTCGATTTATAGTGATGATGGACAAGTTCCACTGCTTTTACATGGTCGATATTATCGATAACCAAGGCCAAAATATCTTCGTCAAAAATCTCTTTTTTCCGATCCGCCAAGGCTTTGAATTTAGCGAATAAATCATTCACCTTTTCAGTGGAGAACTTAAAGCCCATACCTTCTAAATGGCTTTCAAAAGCGTGGCGTCCGGAATGTTTGCCAAGGACGATGCTCGTTTTCTCGGCGCCTACACTTTCCGGTGTCATAATTTCATAGGTGGTCGGATTATTCAACATACCGTGCTGATGAATACCCGATTCATGGGCAAAAGCGTTACGCCCTACAATCGCCTTATTCGGCGGTACCACCATGCCCGTCAATTTGCTGACCAATTTGCTGACACGGGTGAACTGTTTTATATCGATGGCGGTGGTTACGCCGTAAATATCGGCGCGGGTTTTCAAAGCCATTACCACTTCTTCAATCCCCACATTGCCGGCTCGCTCGCCCAGGCCGTTAATGGTGCCTTCCACCTGCCGCGCACCTGCTTGAATCGCTGCCAACGTGTTGGCGTTGGCCATGCCCAAATCATCGTGACAGTGAACACTGATGATGGCTTTATCGATGTTCTTTACATGCTCTTTGATGTAGCGGATTTTATAAGCAAATTCATCCGGCGTCATGTAGCCCACCGTATCCGGCACATTCAGGATGGTCGCGCCCCCTTCAATGGCGACGGCAAACACTTCACACAAATAGTCTAAGTCGGTACGCGAAGCATCTTCGGCGGAGAACTCAATTTCATCAAACTTACCGGCTGCAAAGGCCAAGCAGTCTTTTACGATTTCAATGACTTCATGGCGCGTTTTTTTCAATTTATATTCCAAGTGAATATCGCTGGTGGCAATAAACACATGCAAGCGGCTATGCTCAGCGCCCTTCAAGGCTTCCGCCGTCCGCTCAATATCCGCTTTATTAGCTCTGGCCAAACCGCAAATAGTGGCACCTCTTACTTCATCGGCGATTTTCTTAACCGCTTCAAAGTCCCCCGGCGATGCAGCAGGAAAGCCCGCTTCGATTACATCAATCCCTAAGCGCACCAAGTTCTGCGCGATTTCAATCTTCTCCGGCGTCTGTAAAGACACCCCCGGGCTTTGTTCACCGTCACGCAAAGTAGTATCAAAAAAATACACTCGATCCTGATTGACCGTGTTATTGGTATTCGCTTTAACTGTGTTATTGACTGCCTGTCCCTGATTCATATCCATTCCCTCTCTTTTCGCTCTCTTATTTCTCAACTTAGCGCCCCTATATTTAGCGCACTCTTTCGTTACTCAAATTTTCATCAGTACGGCGCTCTCACCTGCCATACTAAACTCATCATGTCTTAAGCGAACCGGTAGAGCCCCGCGCTCTCACCCACGGGACCGGTTCCTCGCTTCTCACTCAAATGAGTCCCCACCGCATCATGCTCTCACCCACGATGCACGCTCTCTCTCTTTCTCAAAAGAACCGTCGCGCCATTATTTTTAAACTATTCTTCTTAAAAAATCTTGACTCGGATAATATAAAAACGCCCCCGGAGGCACAGTCACACTGTACGTCCAGGGGCGTTATATACATTAATAGGTCATATTAACAGTTATGCTTTTGATCGATGAATGTAAGACTTGAAGATTTGAAGATTATAATATTTAAAACGTATAGACTTGAAGTTTAAATATTTTTATTGTTTCATCTATCAAAAAAGCCCCCGGAATCACATAATGTGTTCCAGGGGCATCATAAACTATAACACGGTACCACCCTAGTTGGTTCTCTTGTAGTTATAACGGAACTACCGTCACGGCTTACTTCGGTTCAGCCGCAATGCTCCGAGGCGAGTTTCGATACTATCCGTTCTATTGCCTCGCACCGCCCGGCAACTCTCTGTAAGCAACTAAATAGTTCTTTATACCTGTTCATCGCATATCTCATTTGATTGTTGCTATTTTCGCACATACATATATACTTTGTCAAGAGATTTTTTTAAAAAATTTACCGCCCTTTAAAAATTACGGCCAAAAAGCGTTGGCTTCTGATAATTCGAATAATCCGGCAACGGCCCATATTGATTCGTTTCCGGTTGACTCTGCTGTATGCTGAAAATTAACAGAACGATAACACCAAATGGTACAAATACGATTAAATACCACCAGCCCGTACGACCGATATCATGGAGCCGCCGTACCTGTACGGCTATGGACGGTATGATAAAAGCAAGTCCGATTACACTGCTTATAATACTGCCATAGTCTGAAATCATGCTAAAAATAAGCGTTAACAAGGAGCCAACCACCCATTGCGCCAATACAAAGCGCCAAAATTCACTGCGCGTAGCTCGCCCTCTGAAATCAGCATATTTATCTTTAAGGCACATAATATAATTATCGATTAACGATAAGGAACCAACCCAATTAGCCGGATAACCTTCCCCATTCTCCCAGTTGGCATAGTGTGTATTACTACTTTGCGGCTTAGCCGCCGGCACCTGATTATCAACACGACTTGCTTCAGCCGGAGCTTCCGGTGCCGTGTCTTCCACATACACAGGCTTATTAAATTGACTGTTTTCTTTGAACTGTTCTGATTGATGCTCTTTATTCGGCTGCGCCGGTTCACTCACTTCCGGTGTTACCACATGCCCCACCGCCGTGCCGCATTGAGCACAAAACCGACTGTTTTCACTAAGCTTAGCTCCACATTTTGTACAATACATATCTATCGCTCCTTTACCTTATCCCCTATTTCTATTTATCCCTTACTCCACTTACCACTCCAAATTGTGGCTAAGCTTTAGCAATAACACATGACGCACCGCATCATTTAAGCGTTCCTTCGCTATGTCACCACTGCGTACAGCCTTTAAAATGGCATTGTACCCTTCGATGGCGTGGTCATATTCCTGACCGATGAGCACGATATCCACACCGGCATTGATAGCTTTTACACTCATATCGCCAAAACTGTAATGATTGGCAACGGCACCCATTTCCATATCATCCGTAATGATGACACCTTTATAGCCCAGTTTTTGACGTAAAATATCTTGCATAATAACCTTAGATAAGCTGGCCGGCATGGTATCATCGAGATTGCTGTATACCGCATGAGAAACCATGACCATATAGTCGTCGTTATTCACCGCTTGTATCACTGTTTCAAACGGTTTTAAATCGGTAGCCCATAATTCATCGGCTGATGCGTCAATCGTGTTTCCTTCTTTATGTAAATCCGTCACTGTGCGGCCGATGCCCGGAAAATGCTTTAACGAATAAATAAGTCCCGCCTCATGATAGGCTTTACCTACGGCTTCCACAAAAGGTATGACTTCAGCCGCGTTGGTACCGTAAGAGCGTTCATCGGCAAGGCCCAAATCGGCAACCAGCGCAAAGTTCACATTAAAACCTAATGATTTTAACTCTTTACCGCTTGATAATGCCAGTTTTGCGGCTTCCGCCGGTGTACCTTGCCCCAGCTGTTCGGCAGCCGGTACTTTTACGAGCTCACTGCTCAGGCGCGCCACCCAGCCCCCTTCCTGATCTACCGCCACGAAAAGCGGTGCTTTTTCACTTTGACGAGCCGTTTTTTGTAAGTCTTGGATTAAGCCGGAAACTTGTGCTTTAGATTCCATGTTACGATCGAATAAAATAATGCCGCCCATTTTGTATTCACTCAGCATATAGCGCACATCGTCATTTACCTGAGTCCCTTGCATGCCGAATAAAATCAGCTGACCGACTTTTTCTTCATCACTCATGGCCTCAAGTAATGAGTCTACCTTTTGCTTGGCCGTCAAATCCGTCTTTTGCCAAATTTCTTCCTTAGCCTGGGGCTTTGTATCAGAGCCACACCCCGCCATAACTACTAACGCTATGAGCAAAGCCATTAAAATTCCAAGCCGCCTAAGCCATTTTCTTTCTTTCATTAATTCGCCTCACTTCTAAATTTTACGGGCCGACATATCATCAATAAGCCAGCCCGACCCTTGTTTACGCATCGTCACTTCGCCGGCAAACTTACTCGCCACCGTGCCGCCCTTATTACCTGTATAGTCTTCCGCATGCAACGTATACTGAATCACAATAGTGTCATCTGTTTGGGAAATAACGCGCATGGAATCCACTATACTTTCCTTGGTTTTGATATACCCCATGGACCAATCATAAAAAGAATTGCCCCCTTCTCGCTTATAATTCTCAGATAACAAATCATAGGCCTTAGAAATATCACCATCAGTAATCATCTGATGATATGTTCTAAAGGTGTTCATAGCACTGTCAGCGGCCAATGTTTTTGGATCGGACGATTTAGGTTTTACTACCGGTTGCGTTTTAGTTACTGTTTCGGTTTCCGTAGTTGTCACACCTTGTGGCGTAAAGGTCGTCACTTCCTTTTTAGTATCCAGTATTTGCTGATTTCGTTCCTGATAACTTTCATCGGCATAATCAGCCGCTTCCTCCAATACGCTCATCGTATTGGCATAGGACATATACATATTACCAAAAAATAAAAATACCCCCAGTACACAAGCCCCAATAATTTGTCCCTTGTCATTTCGTTGATACATACTAACCTCCTCCTCCCTACAACGGTTGTTCTTTAAGCTCATCGATTAGCCATACGGGCCCCTCTTTGCGCAGTGTCGCTTCACCGGCAAATTCCCTACGCACCGTATCGTTACCTTCATCGACCAACTTATGTAATGTGTATTTAATGATAATCGTATCCTCGGTTTGTGAAACTAAATCCATTGAAGATACGACAACGCCTTTGGTTGCGCTAAAGCTGTTAACCCATGTCTCATAATTACCGGCCACATATAACTGATAATTATCGGAAAGCAATTGATACGCACGGGCATACTCATGCTCCGTAAAAAACAAATGATAATTTACAAACGAAGTCAGCGCTCCTTTAAGCTCCTCGATTGCCAGCACATCCTTTGACGTGGCTTTCGCTTCACCGGCAACGCCCGACTCTGATGCTACCTCCTTTGACTCGGATTTTAAACCTAAGGCCTGCTTCCCCTGCTCCCAATAACCAACCCATCGTTTGGCCTGTTCAAAAACTGTATCCACACTATTTGTGGAAACCATTATAGATGCCGAAGCCATGATTAAACACCCGATAAGAATTCGCCGTATTAGATTCCAATAATTCATCCCATCACTCCCCGATTAACTAACCCCCTTAAACCATTTACCTAAAAATTAAATTGCTCCCTTTTAAAGCATCACTCTATAAATAAAGAGTTCCACACGCAATGAAAGTTTCCCTCTTTTAACTTTTCACGACTTCATTTTATAATCACGTTTCAAGTATCTTGATAAAATCCGTTGAACTTTGACTCTATATTTAAGTAAAAAAACATATGGTATAATATAAGCCTAATGAAATTTTATGGTTTTTAACCTGAATATTCATTATTTTTTAATTGAATTAGGTGTTGGAATGAGGAGGCGTATACTATGTTAGGTGCAATTGTAGGCGACATTGTAGGCTCCCGTTTTGAATGGGACAATCTGAAGTCTAAAGAATTTGAACTTTTTAAACCCCCTTGTCATGCTACCGATGATTCCGTGATGACCATAGCCATTGGTAATGCTTTATTAAAGGCTGCTACGGCTCCCCCTGAAAAGCTAGCTCAAACAACCGTAATGTCAATGCGTATTCTGGGACGAGCTTATCATGGTCCTAATTACGACTATGGCGGCATGTTTTACCAATGGCTCTATGAAAAAGACCCAAAACCATACAACAGTTTTGGGAACGGTGCGGCCATGCGCGTCAGCGGCTGTGCCTACGCCGGCGACAGCTTAGAAGAAGTCCTTAATTTAGCTCACACCGTAACAGCTGTCACTCATAACCACCCAGACGGTATTGCCGGCGCGCAAGCTACGGCCGGTGCCATTTATTTAGCACGCACCGGTGCTTCCAAAGAGGATATTCGCAAATTTGTACAAGATAATTATTACGATTTGAACTTTACCATTGACAGAATTCGTCCTACCTACACATTTCAAGGCAGTTGTAAAGGAACGGTACCGCAAGCCGTCGTAGCCTTTCTTGAAGGTAACGACTTTGAAGATACCATTCGTAATGCCATTTCCATCGGCGGCGACAGCGATACCTTGGCAGCCATTGCCGGCTCTATTGCTGAACCGTTCTTCGGAATTCCGCGAGAAATTGGTGATACCGCCTTGTCTTACTTAGATACGCCACTCTTAAAGCTGTTCTGTGAATTTGAAAAAACCTTTATTTTTCCGAAACAGCCGAAAAAATAGAATACACTAAAAATTTTTCTTAGGAAGAATTAACAATTAATAGTGACCGTCAATTAATATGAATTGGCGGTCATTTCTCATTAATGGACGAAGTATGGATATATTCTTCAAAAGAATGTATCCAAAACAAATCATCATATATCGAAATATTGCGATTTACTTTTAGATTTGCTATAATAAAACAGTAATAGCAAGCAATGTGCTTATATAGAGCACAATAATCAAGCCAATAATCGACTGCATCATATATTCTGTTACAAACCGATGCCTTGCTTGTATTTTGCACTTATTTATCAATGAAATTTAAACAGTTGGGAGACTTTTAGAATGAAATCTTTAATTATGTTATTGTTAGCCGGCTTATTTATGTATATTTCCTTCAAAATGATGGTATTTGCATTTAAAGTAGGCTTCATGGTTGTATCCATTCTCTTACTTTGCGGTTTTGTTTACTACCTCTATCGTTCTTTCACTTCGAAAAACGCAGAAGAGTAATTCATTAACTACATACCGAGTAAAAATCCTAAAAAGCGATGGACGCGGAGTCCATCGCTTTTTGCATTCATTTTAAAAGACCGATAAGACTAGTTAACTACTAATCTTATCGGCCTAAAAACCAACACAATTTGTCCTATAAGGTAGAAACAGCACAAAATATCTTATATATCTGAAATCTTCTTATTGTTGAACCACTTTTTACTTACATGATCTGTATAATCCGGCAACGGCCCATACTCATTTTCATACATCTGACTTGGCAAGAGTGTAAAAACAAAGAGAATCAAACTACCGCCCGGAATAAGATGTAAGAAATACCACCAACCGCTGAAGCCGGTATCATGATAACGCCGTATTTCACAGGTAATAATAGGTGGAAACAAGGCTAGCCAACCGGCTACGCTGATAAAAAAGAAAAAGAAGAACGGCACATTGGAATCGGCTGCATTCATAAACATTCCGGTAATAAATATCAACGGAAATTCAACTACAAGGATTAATAGTCCTACAAATAACATAAACTTCCAGTACTCACCGCGGGTAGCACGCCCTTCAATGGTACAGTACTTTTCAATAAGGCATAGTTTTATATTTTTAGTGAATTCCAGCGAACTCTTCTGATGATTTGCTACTACCGGTACGGTCGAAGCGACTCTCATTTGCCCACAATTAGGACAAAATCTGTCTTCCGCCGACAGCTCTTTACCACAATGACTACAATACATACTACTCCTCCTGCTACCGATTTAACAAAACACGAAATCGGCAATAAACTATCAGTATTAAACGACTGCTTATGAGTCGTCTCTATCTCTTATTCTATTTTAACATACTTTTTCAATCATTTTTGTATACAAAAAAACAGCCATGAGCTTTGAGCTCACCTTTTCACGAACTTTTGAAAAGCCTGTCTCATCAAAGCCTATGACTGTTTTATAAATTCAACGCGTAAAATTTACATGACTAAATAATTGCTCACGATTACCCCTGATAATTGCTGTAATCAGGCAATGGACCATATTTATTCGGCAACGGATTGCTTTTTAAAAGCATTAAAACGATACCTGCGATAGTACCTATAACCGGAATTAAAATGAGTATTAACCACCAGGCACTACGATTGGTATCATGAAGTCGTCGAACCATCACAGCTAATGACGGCATAAACAAAACTATACTCAATAAACTGAGCACCCCGTCAACAATTTCACTGGAATCGAGAATTGCGCCAATTAGCGCAGCAACAATTACAATCACATAATGCACCAAAGAAAACTTCCAATACTCCCCCCGTGTAGCACGCCCTTGGATGGTAAAGTATTTTTTAGTCATACACATCTTAAAGTTTTCCCAGATTGGCAAAGAACCTACCCAATGTAAAGGATAGCCATCCGCATCTACCGCCGGCATCGCCGCCT
>NZ_SVCB01000116.1 GCF_015058545.1 Veillonella sp. | reverse complement strand
AAGCACATCTTATGCACGTATTCACTCCTTTAGGCTCACAATGGCTTGGAAATGCTAGTCGTGGGGATGTAAAACCGGATGTAATAACAATGTCTATTACTAAAGGGACAGTAAATTTTAATGTATATGGATATCTTATGATAAACACTGCCCACTACTATGATACACACGGCAACTTAATATATGACGGCCGTCTATCAGATTTTGAAACTTATACATTATCTAGGTATAAGTATATTCCTATGTCAGAAGAAGAACAAATCAAGGATAAACTCTTTGCTATGTTCGGTTGGGACTATTAATATAATATAAATAATACAAGATAATTCAAAAGACCTGAGTTCTATTTAGAGCCCAGGTCTTCATTTTATCTGAATATTAAATTTACCATTCATTATATAAATCACCTATTGAGATACAATAAGCAAATGAATGTTCATTACTCCGCCTCTTTCTCTAGCATTTCACGAAGCACTTTTTCGAATTCTTCAATTGGCAATGCGCCCGGCAAGGCTACTTTATCATTGACCACAAAAAACGGTACAGAGTTAATCCCATAGCGAGCGGCTAATGCTTCTTCTTCACGCACCTCATGGGCAAACTGTTCTGAATCCAAAACGGCTTTTACTTCTGCCTCATCCAAACCGGCTTCTTTAGCTTTCGCCAATAGAACTCCATGGTCTGCCAATACTTCATGCTTAACAAAGTAAGCTTCATATAGCAATTCAGTTAATTTTTCGGCCACATCATTACCGTTTGCTTGAGCCAGCTTCGTAATGCGATGGGCATCAAAGGTATTTGACGGTTTCGCCAAATCATATCTAAAATCTATCCCTACAGCCTGCCCCATCATATTGACGCCATTAATTCTATCAGCTGCATCTTCCATGGTTAAACCATATTTAGAGGCAAGGCGTTCTGTGGCAGTCCCCTCCACTATTACCGGTGCACTCGGATCAAGCTCAAATGCTTTCATTGTTACGGTGAAGGTCTCGCCTTTTTCTTTACTTACCTTTTCAATAGCAGCCTCCAAATGTTTGCGTCCGATATAACAAAACGGACAGGCGTAATCTGACCAATATATAATTTCCATATAAATTCCTTTCTTAACTGTATCGATTTTTTAACTGTAATTAAGCAATTGTAATTAATTATAACATTCTATAACCCTAATTATAGAATAATGATTTTAGTTACTCTATTTCCATCATGTACAAATCGTATTCCGGCTACATTATCAGTCATCGGCATGAATCTACCATAAAACCAGCTATCTTTATCTTGAGAAACTGTATCTGGTTGACCATATAAAGAATAAACCTTCTCCAATGTATCTCCTACGGCCACACCACGAGCTGTTACTGCATCACGATTTGACACAGTAATCATGTACATTTCTTCACTCCCCATAAAATTACTAAAGTAAATCCCACCATAGGTTACAGCTGATATTCTATTGCCAATATAATCAATTTTATCAGGTTTACCCAGACTTTTAATAATACTTTCAAAGGAAGAACCTAAACTTACACCGGCAATAACTTTCTCTTCTTTAGAAATCATTGTTCCATAAAGTCGCCCCGGTCTTACATTATCATATTTCCCCGTCATATTAATCAAGGAACTCTTTACCTTACTCTTTGCCGGAGTCTTTTGACTTGAATCTTGTTGAGCAACTACGGCTGCCTCTACCTGTGAAAAATTAGTGTCAACCACAAGATTTATCCCACTTATTCCAAAAAATACACTAACACCAACAAGAACTGAAACTATCTTTTTCATAATAATCCCCTTTCCCTAATAAACAGTGATAATCGCTAATCATGCTAATAAAAAAGTAACATAATAACTTCCCTCTTATCGATTTCGACATATCTCAATAAAAGTCCTTTTTACTATTACCTATTTAAGTTATGCATAAAATGTGAAAAAACCTCCCCATAACAATGAGGAGGTTTTAATCAGCGCATTAGGTTATATAGACCGTATAGACCACTATAATATTGTTATATATTTACACTCTGCTGCGCCAAGTAAGTAACAACGCCGAATTAATAATTACCAATACAGAACCCGCGTTATGTACCAACGCACCCGTTACCGGTGTCAAAATGCCCGGGAAGGACAAAACGATGGCCGTAAAGTTTAGAATCATGGCAAAGGCCAAATTCCACTTAATGGTGCTCATCATGCGTTTAGACAAGGCCATAAGATGAGGCAATTCTTTAATTTCATCATCAACGAGGGCAATGTCGGCCGCATCAACGGCAATATCACTGCCTACGCCACCCATAGCAATACCTACCTGTGCTTTTTTAAGAGCCGGTGCATCATTAATACCATCACCAATCATGCAAATAGATTGATTTTCATGAGATTCAATGTAATTTAACTTATCTTCCGGCAAGCAGTTCGCACGAATACTGCGGATGCCCAACTGAGAGCCGATAGTGTAGGCCGCACTTTCATTATCGCCGGTCAAAAGAACCGTCTCAACACCGATACGATTTAGTTTATCAATAACTGCCTGGCTTTCGCTGCGCACTGTATCAGCCAATACCAAGTAACCTACCAAGTATTGACCAACCGCCACATAAACAATGGTGCCGCCTTGATCAAGGTATTTAGCGCCGCTTGTTTTTACAGAAGATGTAATTTCAATACCCGCTTCTGCCATCATGCGTTCATTACCGGCAACGATTAACTGGCTTGCAATTTTACCGGAAACACCACGACCCGGCAGCATTTTAAATTCATTAACAGGCAATATATCCGTTTTAGAACTTTCTTTAAAAGACTTAACAATAGCCTTGCCCAACGGATGCTCCGATAACGCTTCCAAGCTGGCTGCCAAACGATAGACGGCATCACTTGTACAGCCCACAGGGGAATCAACCAATTCAACCGCAACGACCTTAGGCATACCGAACGTTAACGTACCGGTTTTGTCAAACGTAACAGTCTTCACGTTAGCTAACCGTTCCAACGCATCCCCTTCACGCACCAAGAAGCCATGTTTAGTGGCATTTCCGATAGCTGCCATGATGGCCGTTGGCGTAGCCAATACCAAGGCACAAGGGCAAAATACAACAAGGATAGTAACGGCTCGCAGGATTTCACCGGTCACGGCCCAAGTGCCGATAGCCGATAACAAAGCAATCACTACAACCCAAGTAGCCCAACGATCTGCAAGACCTACAATCTTCGCTTTGCCTGCATCAGCGGACTGAACCAAGCGAATCATACGTTGAATGGAGCTGTCTTCGCCAACCTTTACGGCGCGCATATCAAAACTGCCAAACTGATTCACCGTACCACTGGACACCATGTCACCGACAGTTTTATCCACCGGTAAGGATTCACCGGTAAGAACTGCCTGGTTAATCGAAGTTTCACCGGCGATAATTTCACCATCCACCGGAATTGTTTCACCCGGTAACACGCGCAAAATATCGCCCACCTGAACTTCATCAGCTTTAACAAATTGAGCCCCACTAGCTGTTAAAACACGTGCTTCTTGAGGTGTTAAATTAACGAGCTTTTCGATACCGGCTCTTGCTTTAGCTACCGTAATATCTTCAAGCAATGCACCAATTTGCATAATAAACGCCACTTCGGCAGCCGCAAAAATTTCACCCGTAGCCACAGCCGCAATTAATGCCAAAGATACCAACACATCAGCTTTAATATCAAACTCGGTTACAAGTCCGATAATTGCTTCTATAATAATCGGCAAACCGCAAAGGATAATCGCCACCCAAGCAATATCAAACGGTAGGGGCTGATAATCAAACAAGCTGGCTAATACAGCTAACCCGGATAATACCAAAAACGCAATATCTTTTTTAATACCGCCTAATTCCAATAAATACTCTAATTTGCTAAATACATTGGTTTCCAACTTTCGTATAGCCGTTTCCATGATAAACCTCCTGTTTGACTGATGATACCAATATGATAATAATGAAATATAAACGAACATATCATAATATATAAGCAAGTATTCATATGTTATTACTTATAATACCCACATAGGCAGACTCTTTCTTAATAGTCTATCTATATGTGTTTATTTTTAAACCTTTATACCCATAGGGGTATAAGTTATTACACTTGCATTATACCTATAGGGGTATAGGTTGTCAACAAGAAAATAAAAAAGGCGAAGAAAAATCTTCGCCTTAATGACTTACTATTCAATTTTATTCGTAAACATACACCGACGAATCAATCGCCTCATATCTACATGTTACTGCTACTGCATATTGGCAAAACGTTCTACTGCTTTAGTGAATTTATCAAGGGTTTTATCCACATCGCCGTGCTCTAACCCATCGCGTACACAGTGACGAATATGGCCTTCCAGTATAACCTGCCCACAACGATTTAAAGCAGATTTTGCAGCATTAATTTGGGATAAAATATCCTCACATGGTACGTCTTCGTCTACCATTCTGTCTATCGCCTGCACTTGCCCGATAATTTTCTTGAGGCGGCGATGTAAATTGTCCGCATCCATACACTGTTTCATTAGGTGTCCTCCATCTTTTTTATCTTTATTTAATAATAACCGCGAACACATGTATTGTCAATAAAATAACTCTGATTCATATTTCAAATAAAATATAATCATAGTTAACTTACTGTCAGTTATAGGTAAACAAAAAAGCACCACAGTTATTTTTAAAATAACTACGATGCTTTCTCTGTCACTTTTACAAAGTAACGATTGTTTAGTTGCTTTGTCATCATTCTGTTTGTTCCCATTAGAAAGTTTTGAGCCAATCTTCGATTGCTTTATTAATCAAAATTAAAATTGCCATCATACTGCATCCCTCCATCTCAACTACTGTCCTACCATAGGGACTACTTTTTCTATAGACGCTATTCTAAACTATAAAGTAACTTTATAGTCAATAGATTTTCCCTAAATATTAGATGAAGTTTATATGATATTTTCTATAGTATCTTATCACTATTTTAAATATTTAGTATAAATGTGCACTGATAGCAATACAAAAATATAAAATCAAGACAACATCAACACTCATACACTACGCAAGCAATGAAAAATCGTTACTTTTTGACTACCGGAATCTAAAGTATTGTAAAAATTTCGTCATGAAGAACTTCGTCAAAGGTCGTATCCAAGAAACAGGAATCCACCACATCACCGCAAACGGTATACCCCTTTTCCTCAATCCAAGCCAAGAGCTTTTTTAAAATAGTTAAATCAGTAGGTCGCCCTCGTTTATAACAGCAAATATAGTCGCCTTCCGGCAAATTCAAGACCGTTGATTCAAATTCGAAATTCCCTACAGGAACACGAATATAACAGCCCCCGTCTTTAAGCATATTATCGGTTTTAAGAGATTCTTCTTTAATCAAAAACCCATAGCTATAGGCCGGCAAAAACTCATGATTATATAAATCACGCCAAAGCTCCATGGACGTTAAATGGATATTTTGACGATCCACCTCGCCCGAATCGTTTTCTAAAAACGTTTTAAATATAATGGTTCGCTCTTTATAATGTCGCAAAAATGGTTCTTCCTGAGGTCTTGCCACTGCATTGACCGCTTCCTTATACATATAGAGTCGCTGCTGCAAAGCTAAACGCTTACGCCCTAACTCTTGCATCTCTTTCTGAATCTTTAATTCCTGTTCGGCCAATAACTCCAATTCTGCTTCCGGCGTTCGATTATTTAAATGCCCCTGAATCTCTTTCAAACTAATACCTAAGGCTTTTAAAAAGCAAATTTCACGAAGGAGCGGAATCTGCACACGGCTATAATAGCGATAACCATTGGATGCCGTAAAAACCGGTGAAAAAAGCCCGATAGAATCATAATACAAAAGTGTCGGCCTAGTTAAACCGTGGAGTTTGGCCATGTCACTGATACTGAGGAGATTTTCATGTATCGATTCATCCATGACAATTGCTTCGTTTATATTTTTTTCAGAATCAGCGTCACTATTCACAATAAACGGCGTATCCATCCCATGCTCACCGACAATATTTATATCAGTATGCTTTATATCCGTATCGAAGGCATTTGTGTTTGACACTTTTGTGCTTGAAGCATTTGTGTTTGACACATTTGTGTTTGATGCGTTTGTTTTTGCCTCAATCTCTGTAGCCATGACAGCCTTACTCCTTTCCCGTTTTTTAATTCCTTAACTATGTTCTAAATTCTGGTTATATAGTCTTAGCTATGCTCTAAACTATGAACATATACCCTTAACTATTTTCCAGACTTTGAATATATAAATTCCAGATAATTGCCTGCATATTACGATGTCCATTAATACCCATAAACGGCCGTTCGCTAAGCACAACCTCGGGCGGCTCCGGATTACTAATTGTCTGGTAAACTACATTTCTATCAGTTATACACAGGCGCCGTTCTTGGTCACTTCCTAATAATAAACGATTCTCGCCTGTTTGCAAAGCGGCCTGCCAATCGTGGCCTTGCACATAGGCGTAATAATCCGGTTTATTTTTACTGTCATTATGAATGACATAGGTAAACTGACCTGCATCAAGCCATTCATTATTAAATGCCCGCTCCATACCTTGCACCACAGAACTTGGAGCCGAAAGAATAACAGTGTCAAACCACGGTTCGCCGCATAAACGTTGAATATCTTTAGTTCGTTCAAATTGACGTGCTTTTTCACTCTGGATAAGTGATTCTATAAGTGCTAACTTATCAGCCGATACCTCATCAGGCATTAAAGCAGCTAAAATCTCATGAATCCAAGCAAGCGTCCCTTCTAAGCCATAGGGTAAAACCGGTTCAATATAAGACATGCCGAGTGTTTTGGTCAACCACTCAGCCGCTTCATGCCCCAATTCAGGATGAATAACTACATTT
>NZ_SVCB01000008.1 GCF_015058545.1 Veillonella sp. | reverse complement strand
TTTAATTCTTTAGCAGTTGCATGGAATCCCCATCCACGCTCAAATAGACAGTAAACTTTTTCTTTAATTTCTTTAGAATACTTTGCCATAAAAAAACTGCACCTCCAAAAATTGTGTCCAATTTTTGGGGTGCAGTTCACGGGTATAGGAGGTTTTATTTTTCAAATATTATATTTCAGTAAGATTTATAAAAGCTAATTAAAGATCGCCCAAGTAGCGTTTGGCTTCGCAATAGTTAACCATGCCTTCTACCACCTTTTTAGCAGCGCGCATAGCGAGTACTACGGTCGCAGGTTTATGCACTACGTCACCGCCCGCAAAAACGCCCTTGCGGCTGGTCATACCATAAGGCATTTCACGAGTGACAACATAACCGTCTTTATTAACTTCGATGCCGTTACCCGGACCCACTAAGCGAGCATTCGGTTTGTGACCGATGGCGATGATAATCTTATCCGCCGGAATCACTTCATAGTGACCGGTTGGCTGAATGGAACCATCTTCTTGCGGTTCCTGAATTTCACAGCGCAAACCTTCAACTACAACATCCCCTTCTACGCTAGCCGGTGATGCATAGAATTTAAAGCGAACATTTTCTTCTTTTGCTTCTTCGTATTCGGATGGGTTAGCACTCATATTTTCTTCGCCGCGACGGTATGCTACCGTAACGGATTCAGCACCTAAGCGCACGCAAGTACGAGCCGCATCCATCGCCACATTACCGGCACCGATTACAACGACACGGTCACCTTTTTGAACCGGAATGGCGTCATCGCCGACACGACCGTTTTCGTGTAATTGAACGGCGGTTAATAAGGCCATTGCTTGTAAAACGCCCGGTTTTTCATCACCGCGCATAGGAAGTTCCATTGGCACATGCGTACCAGTAGCGATGAAAATAGCGTCATACCCTTCTTCAAATAAAGAGTCGATAGTTTTATTCGGTCCGATAATCGTATTACATTCAAATTTTACGCCCAAAGCTTTAAGACGATTAATTTCACGATGTACCACTTCTTTACTCAAGCGGAACGCCGGAATACCGTACAATAAAATACCGCCCGGTTCGTCCTGTTTTTCAAAAATCGTTACTTCATAGCCAAGCTTTGCCATATCACTGGCAACGGTAAGACCAGCCGGGCCGGACCCGATAATCCCGATTTTTCCCTGATCCTTGATGATTGGTTTCATACGACGTAAGCCGTGCAAACTTTCAAAATCCGCCGCAAAACGTTCCAATTTACCGATGTTGATTGGTTTATTGGCACGATTCAAAATACAATGACCTTCGCACTGTTTTTCACGAGGGCAAACACGACCGCAAACGGCCGGCAAATTGCTGCGTTCACCGATAATATCATTAGCTTCCCCAAAGTTACCGCGCGCAATAGCCTGAATGAAACGAGGAATCTCATTTTCAATCGGACAACCCGTACGGCACAAAGGCTTCGCGCAATTTAAGCATCGCTTAGCCTCAGCAAGTGCTTCCTCTAATGTATAATCTGCATCATCCAAATACGCATGACGACGAGCCTTCGCCGCTGCCTCATTGGCCTTTGCATTTGCTGCTTGTTGATTAGTAGCTTCATTTGGTCCAACCATGGATTTCCCTCCTCTAATTCTCACTTATCAATGCCTTCATTGATGAGTCGTTCTATACTATTCCTTTTCCCTATATCTTTTAAAAAACTAATTCTACTATACCATAACGCCTGTAGGTAGTAAATAGTCGACCAAATAAGACATAATTAGCCGATTACTGAATTTACAAATATTGTCTGTATGTGGCAATAATAAAAGAAGCCACCATTTGAGAATGACTCAGATGGTGGCTTACAAACCTAATCATGAACTTTTTTAAAATCCAATTACTGGATAAGACCGTAGAACATAGCGGCTACAGTGATGATACCGATTACGATAACAAAGTAGTTCGTTACGCTGCGGTATTTTTGCATTTTTGGCACTTTGAAAATAGCAACCATAGGCATTAACAAGAGAATGAACGCGATAGCCGGACCGCTCAATGTTTCGATAATACCTAAAATACTTGGGTTGATGTAGGCAATCAAGCAGCAAGTAATGAGCATGAATGCCAAGATAATGCGGTCAACCGTTTTAGCATTTAACTCTTTTTTGTTAACATGACCCAAATCAATAACGATATCGCGTAAACCTTCATAAGCACCTACATAGTGACCCAAGAAAGATTTAGTAATCGCAACGAAGGCGATGATTGGAGCCAACCAAGCAATGAATGGTGTGTTAAAATGGTTAGCTAAGTAGGATAAAATGGAGATATTCTGATCTTTAGCAGCTTGTAAATCAGCAGGCGATAAAGCGAATACGCAGCTGTAAACGAAGAACATTACTACGCCGAACATTAAGAGAACTGCATATTTTTGAATATCATGACATTTTTTATCTACATGTTCATCACCATATTCCTGGCGTTCTTTCATAACAAACGCGGAAATAATTGGGAAATGGTTGAACGAGAATACGAGAACCGGGAAGGTCATCCACAAAGTCATGAGCATAGCACTGCTGCTACCGCCTTCAGGCTGGTAGGTTAAAATAGCGGTGTTCCATTCAGGGATGAGGTATAAGCCGATAACTAACAAAGTAGCGATGAACGGATATACCAAGTAACTCATGATACGAACGATAATATCCTGACCCATGCGAACGAAGGCCAATAAACCAACGATAACAGCCACGGTAATTAACGCACGATCAACGCCGGCAATACCGAGCTGATTCTGTAATAAACTATCAGTCGTGTTGGTAATCGCTACGGAATATAATAACAAGATAGTATAAATACCAACAAAATAAACTACGTTGAATACGCGAGCTGCTGTAGGGCCCCAGAATTCTTCAACCGCACCGATAATACCCTTATCCGGTGAGGAAGCAGACATAACGAAACGAGCTAATGCACGGTGAGCCAAGAATGTTACCGGGAATGCAAACAAGGTAATCATCAATAATGGCCAAATACCGCCGATACCTGCATTAATTGGCAAGAATAATACGCCGGCGCCAATTGCCGTACCGAATAAACCAAGCATCCAAGTTGTGTCTTCTTTATTCCATTTGGAGGCATCTAACGTTTTAGTAATACTTTCGCGAATTGTTGTTTGTTCGCCATATACCGGTAATTCCTCCTGAACCGGTATGTCCTTATGGACTACTGTTCTTTCATCTAACATACCTTTACTCCTTAATAGTGAACCTGTAAAACCTAAAAACAACACTTTTCGTCCTTTTCTAAAACCTG
>NZ_SVCB01000115.1 GCF_015058545.1 Veillonella sp. | reverse complement strand
TCGGAGCTGCCACCGCCAAGTCCCGCTGCAGGTGGTACTCGTTTTAATAAGTGGATGGCGCCGCCGGTAGTGCAATCCGTATAGGTTTGCACGGCCCGCAAAGCTTTCATGGCTAAGTTTGTTTCGTCATAGGCCATCATATCGTTCATGTATTGCGGTAATTCCGGTGCGGAACCGGAGAAAACGACGGAATGATGTTTGGCAAAATAAATAGAATCACCCAAATAAATGGATTGGAAAATAGTATCGATATTGTGATACCCGTCATCGCGCTTATTGAGAATAGCTAAACCGATGTTAATTTTGCTGAAGCTAAGTTGCTCCATGGATATCCTCCTTTGTGTGATGAATGGATAGATTACTCGCTTTTATCGGTTAATTATCTAGTTGAAATTATAAGTTGGTTAGGTTAAGATGAACATAGATATATTATACCTTAATAGCTTCTATATTTAACTATAAATTATACGCTATTAACGGACAAATTTCAATTTTTCTAGGAGGAACTATGCAGTTCAAGTGGGGTCAAACCGTAAACGCCATAGTTATGACGACCATCGGTTCATTAATTTTTGCCATAGGGCTTGATGCTTTTATTGTACCACACAAGTTGGTATCCGGTAGCTTAAGCGGTGTCGCATTAATGCTTTATTATCTGACGGTAATTCAGGTCGGTACTTTGAATCTCTTGCTCAATTTACCGATACTCTGGGCCGCCTATCGTTGGCTGGGCCGTTGGCATTTGATGATTACCATCTTCGGAACGGCGGTAATTTCCCTCTTAATCAACGTCTTTGAATTTATGGCCGATTATCATATGACGCAGGATCCTTTGATTGGATCGTTGCTCGGTGGTATTTTATGCGGTCTCGGGCTTGGCATCGTGTATCGCTCCGGCGGTAATACGGGCGGCCTTGATCCGATTGCTATGATTATTCGCAAATATTACGGTCTCCAGATGGGCAGTATTATTTTTGGCATCAACTTCGTTATTCTAGTCGCAGCGGCCATAGTAATTAGTGTGGAAGCGGCGGCGATTACGTTGGTAAGCATTTATGTACAAGCTATGGTAACCAACAAAGTAGTAGTTGGTTTTAATCAGCGCAAAGCTATTTTTATTATTTCCACGTGTCCGTATAAAATCTGTGATGTTATTATTCACCAAATCGGTCGTGGCGCTACGATTTTAAACGGTGAAGGCGCTTACACGCATCAGCATAAACAGGTTATTTTAGTTGTAGTCGGTTTAATGCAGGTGGCAAAATTGAAAGCGGCGGTACAAAAAGAAGATCCGTCGGCCTTCATGATTTTATCCGACGCGGCAGAAGTTATCGGCCAAGGTTTTACCATTCCGTTGGCTACGCCGGCTACGGTCAATGCCGCCATTGAGCGGTCCGTTCAGACCGGTGCGATGAGTGATGCGTTGCCGGAAGAACCGAGCGGAACAGGCGAACATAAAGCGTAAGTCCGCTTTGGCAACGGCCGGGTTGATACTTTGCAGAGGTTTAATATAGTTTTAATGTAGTTTTACTAGGAATTGAGAGATGAGTGAGTCAGATTTTGACAACAGAGAATAGGGGGCGCGCAACATGGAAAAAGACTGGCGTACAACGATAAAGGTCATGATTTTGGTGACGTTCGGGACGATGCTGTTTTCCTTCGGGGTCAATTCGTTTATTGTACCGCATAAGTTGGTGAGCGGCGGAATCAGCGGTATTGCGTTGATGTTATATTACTTAACGGGTATTCAAATCGGTACAATGAACTTAATTTTAAACATTCCGATTTTGTATGCGGCCTATCGTTGGCTCGGTCATTGGCATTTAATGATTACCATTTTCGGTACGGTTGTTTCCTCGTTCATGATTAATGCATTTAGTTTTATGAACGCGTATCATTTGACTACCGACCCGTTGGTGGGCGCTATTTTAGGCGGGATTTTTACCGGCCTCGGCATGGGGACAATCTATCGGTCCGGCGGTAATGCGGGCGGGCTTGATCCGATAGCGTTGATTATCCGCAAGTATTACGGCCTTCAAATGGGGAGTGTTTCTCTCGGCATCAACTGCGTGATTCTCTTTGTGGCCAGTTTTATCATCAGTGTGGAAGCAGCGGCTATTACGCTGGTCTGCATTTATATTGCGGCCATGATTACGAACCGCGTAGTAGTTGGTTTCAGTCAACGCAAAGCGGTGTTTATTATTTCCTATAAACCATATAAAATTTGCGATTTGATTTTGTATCAATTCGGTCGCGGCGCTACGATTCTAAATGGTGAAGGAGCTTATACGCATCAGCATAAGCAGGTGATTCTGGTAGTAGTAAGCCTGATGCAGGTGGCAAAATTGAAAGAAGCGGTGCAAAAAGAAGACCCAACCGCCTTCCTCATGGTGACCGATGTGGCGGAAGTTATCGGTCGCGGGTTTTCCATTAAATCTTCGGCAGCCACAGAGCAAGCCATTGAGCGTGTACGGGCTCAGGTTGAGATGAACGATTAAACTTGATATTTCCTAAAAATATTTCCATAATATGAAGTATTATACATATATTAAAAACAATTGGAGGCTGCACTATGGCACATGAATTAGCAGGTAAATTAGTACGTCCGGAAGATTTGATTGACTTAGAGGCA
Organism: Veillonella sp.; assembly: GCF_015058545.1. Lineage (GTDB taxonomy): Bacteria > Bacillota > Negativicutes > Veillonellales > Veillonellaceae > Veillonella_A. The sequence continues at coordinate 5,186 of NZ_SVCB01000115.1, read as the reverse complement.
ATTGTTGAGGCTTATTATAATCAAATACCGGATTATGAAAAGCCGGAACAACGTATTTCCTTCGGTACATCCGGCCATCGCGGTAAATCGTTGGCAGGCAGTTTTAACAAGCTCCACGTAGCGGCCATTGCGCAAGCCATTTGTGACGGGCGTAAAGAGTTTGGCGCTACCGGCGTGTGCTTTGTGGGCCATGATACGCATGCTTTGTCGGAACCGGCCTTAGAAACGGTACTTGAAGTATTGGCAGCCAATGGTGTAGTGGCCGCTGTGGATGGTGAAAACGGCTTTGTGCCTACACCGAGTGTGTCCCGCGCTATTATTCGCTACAATGAAATCATTGATAAAGAAGAGAAAATCGCCTTTGTACCGGACTTTTTAAAAGAAAAAGTAGGCCATGGTAAAGCGGACGGCATTATTATTACGCCGTCTCATAATCCTCCGGACCAAGGGGGTATCAAATATAATCCGATTAATGGTGGCCCTGCTGATACGACGGTGACGAAGTGGATTGAGGATAAAGCCAATGAATATTTGAAAAACGGCGGTGATGGCATCCGTCTGGTAGCTATTGATGAAATCGATTCGGCCTTGCAATGGGAATATGATTATAAAGGGCTCTATGTAAAAGAGTTAGTCGATGTCATCGATATGGATGCCATTCGTAAAGCAAAACCTAAAGTGCTTATCAATGCTCTGGGCGGCAGCGGTATGGAATATTGGGAAGCCATTAGCGAAGAATATGGTCTCGACCTTGATATTATTAATAATGAATATGATCCGACGTTCAGTTTTATGCCGTACGACCATGATGGTGTAGTGCGCATGGATTGCTCCTCTGAATATGCTATGGCGGACGTGATTGCCAAAATCGGCGACTATGATTTAGCTGTAGGCAATGATCCCGACTATGACCGTTACGGCATCGTTACACAGGATGGGCTCATGCCGCCAAATCACTTCCTCGTAGCGGCCGGGGCATACTTGTTCTTAAACCGCAATTGGCAGGGCAAAGGTTTTGGTAAAACGGCTGTTGTTACCCAAATGGTGGATAAATTCTGTCAGGACAATGGCATCGAAGTGTACGAAGTGCCGGTAGGGTTTAAATATTTTTCAGCCCTACTCTTTGACGGGACTATCGGCATCGGTGGCGAAGAAAGTGCCGGCGCCTCCTTCCTTAAGAAAGACGGCACCGTGTGGACAACGGATAAAGACGGCATGATTATGGGCTTGTTGGCCATGGAAATGTTCGCCAAGACTAATGGCTTGACTCCGGATGTGCTCTATACATTCCTTACCAAACGCTATGGCGAGCCGGTGTTTGCCCGTGTGGATGCACCTTGCAGCAAAGCGGCGAAGGCACGTTTGAGTCAGTTGCAGCCAAGTGATGTGACGGCTACGGAATTGGCCGGCGAAAAAATTGAAGATATCCGCACCACTTCACTCTATGGCGATTATGCCATCGGCGGCTTGCGGATTACAACGGCTAATAGTTTCTTGGTGGCTCGTCCGTCCGGCACGGAAGATTTGTATAAAGTGTATGCCGAGACATTCCAAGGACAAGACGCCTTGGCGGAACTTTTGAAATCCGGTCAGACCTTGGTCGATGAAGTAACGTCCCGCTAGCACTGTATATGGTATTGCACCGCGAATTGTGGTATAATATAACATCATTGAAATTAGAGAGTACTGATAAGTAGGTATAAGGGAAAGGTGAATCACATGAAAGTAGTTGTAACCGTAGTAGGGGTAGACCGGGTAGGGATTATTGCACGTGTTGCTACCGTATTGGCAGAGAACGATGTAAATATCGTATCGATTAATCAGACTATTTTGGATGGCATGTTTAACATGATTATGATGTGTGAAGCCAAAGATCAGATCGCGTTGCCAAAAGTGCAGGCCGCATTAAAAGTTGAAGGCGAAGCCTTGGGCGTTCAAATTTTGGTACAACATGCGGATATATTCCTCAGCATGCATCGTATAGGGTAGGTGATGATATGTTAAGTATTGAAAATATCCTCGAAACCAACCAGATGATTCATGACAATAAATTGGATGTGCGTACGATTACGATGGGTATCAGTTTATTGGGGTGTACGGCCGTTGACGGCAACACGCTTTGCGATCGTATTTATGATCAAATTACGAAAGAAGCGGAACATTTAGTAGCCACCGGTGAAGCGATTGAACGTGAATACGGTGTGCCGATTATTAATAAGCGCGTATCTGTTACGCCGATTTCGCTTGTGGCGGCAGGCAGTGATTTAACGAATTATGTACCGGTAGCCAAAGCGTTGGATAAAGCAGCTAAAGCGGTAGGTGTTAACTTTATTGGCGGTTTTTCCGCCTTGGTAAGTAAAGGCTATACCGATGGCGACCGTCGTTTGATTGCGTCCATTCCGGAAGCCTTGGCCACCACTGATATAGTGTGCAGTTCCGTAGGTATCGGATCCACTAAAGCAGGCATCAATATGGATGCGGTCGCTGAAATGGGCCGTGTTGTTAAACAAACCGCTGAGCTTACCGCGGACCAGGATGCGCTTGGTTGCGCTAAGCTTGTTATTTTCTGTAACCCTGTTGAAGACAATCCGTTTATGGCAGGCGCGTTCCATGGTGTTACGGAAGGTAATACAACGATTAGCGTTGGTGTCAGTGGACCGGGCGTTGTTAAGCATGCCTTAGAAGCAGTGCGGGGACGTCCTTTTGACGAAGTGGCCGAAACGATTAAGCGTACGGCTTTCAAAATTACGCGCGTAGGTCAATTAGTGGCTCAGGAAGCATCGCGGCGCATGGGCAAGCAGTTCGGGATAATCGATTTATCCTTGGCTCCTACGCCTGCTGTAGGTGATTCGGTAGCACACGTTTTGGAAGAAATGGGTATTACCTCTTGTGGGGCTCATGGTACAACGGCAGCCTTGGCATTGTTGAATGATGCGGTTAAAAAAGGCGGCCTTATGGCATCGTCTCATGTAGGCGGTCTCAGTGGCGCGTTTATTCCGGTCAGTGAAGATAGAGGCATGATTGATGCTGTATCGGTAGGTAGTTTAAGTTTAGATAAATTAGAAGCCATGACCTGTGTTTGCTCGGTCGGTCTTGATATGATCGCGGTTCCGGGGGACACATCGGCAGCTACTATTTCGGCGATTATTGCCGATGAAGCGGCTATTGGCATGATTAATAATAAAACGACGGCTGTTCGTTTGATTCCGGTTCCCGGCAAAACTGTCGGCGAAATGGTTGAATTCGGCGGCCTCTTGGGCTATTGCCCAATCATTGAAGTAAGTCCGTTTGGGGCGGAAGAGTTTATCCAACGTGGTGGACGAATTCCGGCACCTGTACGCAGTCTTACGAACTAAGGACGAGCACGAGGAGGTGCGGTAATGACGGTGTACGTGTGGGCATTCGTTGTGGCGTTGGTCATTTCGTTTGCGATTACACCGCTGATTAAAAGGTTGGCGATTAACATTGGGGCTATGGATAAGCCGGATGCGCGCAAAGTGCATCATGGCTCCATTCCTCGCTTAGGTGGCTTGGCCATCTTCATAGGCTATATTATATCGGTTCTCTATACGGTAAAAGACTTGCAGGCTATACTAGGGCTCATCTTGGGTTCTATTGTGCTTGTAGGGGTCGGTATCTGGGACGATGTAAAACAAATTGGCCCAAAAACTAAATTAACAGGTCAAATTTTAGCGGCGGTGGTAGTCGTGGCCTTTGGTAACCAGGTTGAATTTATTACCAATCCTTGGGGACACGTGTTCTACTTGGGCTTTTTGTCGATTCCGCTGACCATCTTTTGGATTGTAGGTTTTACCAATATCGTAAACCTCATCGATGGTCTCGACGGTTTGGCAGCCGGCATTTCTTTGATTTCAAGCCTGACCATTTTTACCATTTTATGGCAAATGGGGCAGGTTGACTTAGCGTGCGTTGCGTTGGCCTTGGCCGGTGCGGCGCTCGGTTTTTTGCGTTACAATTTTAACCCTGCAAAAATCTTCATGGGTGATACGGGCAGTATGTTGTTGGGCTACACAATGGCCACAATTTCCGTCATGGGTGCTGTGAAAACAGCGGCTACTATTTCGTTGGTAGTACCGGTAATTGTATTAGGCCTGCCTATTTTGGACACTACCTTTGCCATTATTCGCCGTAAGATTAACGGCCGACCGGTATTTAAACCGGATAAAGGCCATATGCATCATCGTTTGTTGGCACTCGGTTTGTCCCAAAAACAAGCCGTGTTGTTAATGTATGCCGTTACGGCGTTGTTGGGCTATGTAGCTATTTTGTTGGCAAAAGTAAATATATTGGTCGGCATTATTATAGTGTTGGCTATTTTGTGTGTTTGCGTGTTTATTGCAACTAAATTGGGAATGATTGCTAAAGACGAAGTCATTGCCAAGGAAAATACGGCAGCAAATAGACATTAATATAGGTGCGCTTGTACGCTTGTACAAGCGCCTTCATAGCATACAGGGTATGTAAGCTTGTGTAGGCTGGCTAATTATGGGAGGTATTATTAAATGTTGAAAGTAATGACGATTTTTGGGACCCGTCCTGAAGCGATTAAAATGGCGCCGGTGGTTAAGGCTTTGGAAGCGGCTCCGGATATGGAAGCAATTGTAACCGTAACGGCACAGCATCGTGAAATGCTCGATCAGGTATTGGATTTATTTGCGATTACGCCGGACTATGATTTGAATATCATGAGTCAGGGGCAAACTTTATATGACGTGACAACCAGAGCCTTAGAAGGGCTAAAGGATGTGTTAAAAGAAGCAAAACCTGATGTAGTGCTTGTACATGGTGACACCACCACTACCTTCGCCGGCGCATTGGCTGCGTTCTACCAGGAAATTCCGGTAGGCCATGTGGAAGCCGGCCTTCGCACAGGCAATATTTATTCTCCATTCCCTGAAGAAATGAATCGTAAATTGACCGGTTCACTCGCAACCTATCATTTTGCACCGACTTCGAGTGCGGAAAAGAACTTGATGAAAGAAAATATCGGTTCCGCTCATTTATATGTGACCGGTAACACCGTTATTGATGCCCTTCAGACTACGGTCAAAGATAACTACCAGTTCGAAGAAGAGCTTCTCAATAATTTAGATTATAAAAATCGTCGTATCGTCCTCGTAACGACCCATCGTCGTGAAAACCTGGGCGAACCGATGCGTCATGTA
>NZ_SVCB01000114.1 GCF_015058545.1 Veillonella sp. | reverse complement strand
TAATAGGCAATCGCTTCGCGGGTCTGACGATAACCGTCTTCTGAATAAACGGCTTCCGCAGCGCGTTGGATAATATACGGCACACCGTTGAATTTAGTGCATTGACGGCGATTCCACATAGGATTTAAGGCCTGTTTTTCTCCGTCTGCCGTATTGACTTTCAATTCCTTCGGTACTACCGTGTAGGCACAACGTGTACCGGTAAAACCGGCGGTTTTGGAGAAGGAGCGGAATTCAATGGCGACTTCCTTGGCCCCTTCGATTTCATAGATGCTGTGTACCGTGTCTTCGCTGCTGATGAAGGCTTCATAGGCAGAGTCAAACATGAGCACCGTGTCATTCGCTTTACACCAGTCTACCCATTCTTTAAGGCGTTTACGGCTCAAAACGGTACCGGTCGGATTATTCGGGCAGCAGAGGTAGACGATATCTACATGTTGATTTGGGAATTCTGGGGAAAAGTTGTTTTCCGCATTGGTCGGTAAGTAGACGATGTTTTCAAAACGGCCGTCTTTGAACTGACCGGAACGGCCCCCCATGACATTGCTGTCCAAATATACGGGATACACCGGGTCGGTGATAGCTACTACGTTGTTGGCGCTGAAAAGCTCCTGAATGTTGCCTACGTCGGATTTGGCACCGTCGGAAATAAAAACTTCGTCAATATCGAGGGTGATACCGAGCGGTTTATAATCGTGATCGACAACGGCTTGCCGTAAGAATTCGTACCCTTGTTCCGGACCGTAACCGCGGAACGTTTCGGCCTGACCCATTTCGTCAACCGCCTTATGCATGGCTTCAATCACGGCAGGTGCTAATGGCTGCGTTACATCGCCGATGCCTAAGCGAATGATGTCGGCATCCGGATTACTTTTCTGAAATTCTGCCACTTTGCGAGCAATGTTAGCAAATAAATAAGAACTTTGTAGATTGGCATAATTTTCGTTGATTTGAGCCATAGTAAACCTCCTTGAAGCTTGGGTATAACTGATTTAAAATTTATAAAGGCTCCACTATATAGAAATTTATAAATTTAATAGTAACATTTTACTATATATGAAGCGCCTCTGCAAATAATGGCCTGTAAAGACTTTGTCAATAAGGGTCAAAAGTCATGCATAAATATTTGAAAATAAAGAAAAACAGGAATCCGGGGAGGGATTCCTGTTTTTCTTATAAGGGGAGTGTTAGTGTTAATCAAATGAAATCTTGATCACCTATATTGGCTGAACAGGGAGGGTTCAGTATCAATATAGTTCCCTGTAATCAATGATGGAGGTAATTCGAATGGGGTATCGAAATTACCATTCATTTGATGATATAACTATACGTCATCAAAATGAACACAAAATGAACGTTTTTGAGTTTTAATGACTTTTTTTGATAAAATTTTCAGATTAAAATTAATAGTGATAATTACTAGTAAAACACATGTACTATGTGACTTTAAATTATCCTAGAATCTTAGTGGACAATAGATTTTATAATATGTCCATTAACCCCGTCGATAATTAAATCGTAGGTCAAATTAGAGCGTTTAGCTGTAATTTTATACAGCGGATGCTTTAATAATTCTTTAGGCGGTGTCCGGCTAAAGTCATTAATTTGAACGCCTTTAGCTAATTCGTCAATAGGGGGATGCGCATGATCGGTATTGCTCTCATTCGGTTTGATAAGCGGTCTTTCGCCATCTACCGGCGATTTTGGCCCGGCTGCCGATATGGGTGGCGGCACACGAAGAGGCGGCAATGAGGCCACATTACTGTTTTCGGCTGTAGCCGGCAAGTTTAAGTTCTCATGGTTATCAGACGAACCGGCGGCTTGGCCGTTCATTGGCTCATTTGACGAAGAGCCTGTATTTCTGTCGTTAGGCATCATTCCTTGGCCGATTGGCGGTCCCGGCGGAAATGGCAGATCATCAAAGGTGATTAAGGCAATTTCCTTAAATGTCAGCTCATTCAGTGGCACCCCGGTATTAATGGAAGTCAACTCTTTGATAGTATCTTCGCTCAAGAGGGTCAATTTATTGGCTTTAGCCTGGGCTTTGACCATTTCGGTGCGGGCTGCACTGACACGCATCGCTTCCTGTTGTGCCATATAATCATGGACTGCATAGATACCACCGCCGATTGCAAAAGCGGCAACAAATAGCAGTATTATACGGTGCAAAGCTCGTCGAGGCGGCTCTGCATCGTTGGATTCTACTGTGAACTGTCGCAATAATGGTTTCATGGTGTATCCTCTCTAAAGGCCTCATCGGTCATGATAGGAAATTCTAAAATAAAACTTGTTGATACTTGGGGTTCACTAATCGCATAGGCTTTGGCCTGATGCAAATTAATGACATTTTTTACAAAATAAAGACCTAGTCCCAAACCTTGATTAGATTTTTTGGTGCGAGCCTGATCGACTTGATACATACGATTCCAAATCTTATCGAGGTCGTCTTGATTAATACCCTCGCCGTTATCTTTAATGGTAATACGAATGGTATTGTTTAGTTTTACGACCTGAACAGAGATAGCATCTTTGGTGAATTTTATGGCGTTGTCAATCAAGTTGCCTACCGCGCGTTTTAAAAACGGCAGATTGCCGACCATGGATAAATCCGGTTGGATGGTTGCGGTTAAGGTAATATTTCTCTCTTTACAAATTCGTTGATAACTGTCGACTACTTCCTGCATCATTTGACTGATGCTGAGCGGATCCTTCTTGATGCTGTCCATGTTGTCCAAGCGGGCAATGTCCAGAAGTTGCGTAACCATGGCAGTCATGAAACGACTCTGTTGGAAAATATGTTCAAAGCTTTCTTTGGCTTCGTCGATATTGTCGATATAGGCACGACCGTAATCGCTTTCCGCCTGAATAACGGCAATCGGCGTGCGAAGCTCATGGGATACATCGGAACTAAACTGCTTTTCACGCTGCGAGGAGCTCTCCAAACTGTCGAGCATTGTATTGAATGTTTTTGACAGTGCAGAAATTTCGTCGTGGCTGTCTACCAGTTGTTCGATACGTTGGGATAAGTCGCGTTTTTGACCGATGTCAGCGGCCGTTTGGGTCATGGTACGAATCGGTCCGAGACCACGTTTGATAATCCAATAACCGCCGCTGGTGCCGATGACGAGGAATATAACCCCGCCGAGAATCAAAGAAAGCAACATAATATTGGCCGCACGACTGGCTGTGGTAGCAGGCATTACGCCGCGAACCCAACCGTGGAAAGCCGGATCGGCTACGGGTGCGTCATAATAATAGAAGGTAGTGTTTTTAACAGTTACTTCTTGAATGTGATGGGGAGAAATCATACTTTCCGGCGGGAACCCGTCAGGAATAGCCCCTTTGACAGCCACGCCGTTATCAGTATAGAGAACGGTGAAAACACCTTCTTGGAACGGACGGAACCGCGTCAGATTGTCGGCTGTATTAATAACCCTTGATTGTAAGGTACTGCGCATTTCCGAGGCTTCCCACAGTTGCGTGAACTGCAGAATGAACACGGACAGCATGAGTAACATTAATAAGAGAAATATAGAATACCAACCGGTAATCTTAAGCGTTAGCGGTAAACGACTGAATGGGTTAATCGAACGGCCCCCGGAGCTTAGTTTATTCTTCCACTTTGAAAACATAGCCCACACCTCGAACTGTGTGAATTAATTTGGCTTCGTTGGCTACATCTAATTTTTTACGTAAATCCTTAATATATACATCTATTAAGTTGGAATAACTTTCGTAGTCGTATTCCCATACGTGGTCGAGAATCTGTTGACGGGATAATACGATGTTTACATTGCTGGCTAAATAATATAATAAGTCAAATTCTTTAGCGGTAAGTACTAATTCCTGACCGTGCAATGTAGCGGTACGGCTTTGGCTGTTGATTGTCAAAGGACCGGCTTCCAAATCATTGTGCGCGTGGTTGTAGCTGCGGCGGGATAAGGCGTAGATACGGGCAATCAACTCTTCAAATTCAAAAGGTTTTACGAGATAATCGTCGCCACCGTGGTTAAGGCCTTTTACTTTGTCTTGCAAAGTATCTTTGGCGGTTAAGAACAATACCGGTGTTTTGTTGCCTTCCTGGCGTAAATGTTGCACAACGGTGAAACCATCCATTTTAGGAATCATTACGTCCATTACAACTACGTCGTAGCTGGAAGTATTGATGTGATCTAAAGCGGTTTCGCCGTCAAAGCAGCAGTCAACCGTCATGGATTCAACGCGTAGGCGTTTGGCAATGATATTATTTAGCATTTCTTCGTCTTCAACAAGTAAAACTTTCATACAATCGCTCCTGTCTTACAGAAATAAGCCTGTTTCACAACCTCCACTGGTGTAACAGACTATAAAATAAAACTATTAATCAAATTATAGAACGTCTAAAATTATTATAGCATTTTACATGCAAAATAATAATATCCTTAATTGAGGTCAGTATAGCGTAAGGGTATGAACTCATTATGAAGGCATAACGGTAAGGCATTAAATTTATGATAACTAAATTGTGTACCTTTGTGTTTTATGCATAGATTGGACGTTTTTCGGACGTTTTTAAAAAAATCAAAAAAAATGTGTGAAAATGATTTTCGATTAGATAATCCGATTTTCTATCCCGTCGTATAAATAAACTGAATAATATTAGCGTTTGTCTAGAAAATACAATAGTTTATGATAAATGACGGTTTAAATACACCCCAAAAATAGGGGAATTTAGAAAATGATAAAAATTATCAATTATGAAGGCCGTTTTCAAGTATGCGTATTTGATTTTGGACAAAAGGCTTTGTAAACCGCTATAATTAAAGAACAAGCTATAGGAAAGGCAGGCCCAGGTACGGTTTGCCGGATAAGTCTGTAGGAAGTAGGTACAAGTTTAGGAGGTTATTATGGAACAGTATGATGTTCTAGTAGTAGGTAGCGGCGGAGCCGGCCAACGAGCAGCATTAGAAGCAGCTCATCAAGAAGGTTTGCGCGTAGCACTTATTACCAAGATTTTCCCAAGTCGTTCTGCAACGGCTATGGCTCAAGGCGGTATTAATGGCGTATTAAACAATGTGGCAAAAGAAGACACTATTGAAGACCACATCTTCGATACCGTTAAAGGTAGTGACTATCTTGCCGACCAGGATGCTGTTGAATTCTTTATCAACCGTTGTCCTGAATTAATCAAAGAACTTGATTATTTCGGTACCCCATTCTCCCGTACTAAAGAAAATAAAATCGCACAACGTAACTTCGGT
>NZ_SVCB01000113.1 GCF_015058545.1 Veillonella sp. | reverse complement strand
TTACAAGAACTAATTTACCATTCGGTTTATCTTCCAAACGTTTTAATACATCGAGTGAAATTTTAGCTTTATAATGACCATATTGTTCCAATTCTTGTGGCAAAATGCCGCATTCTTCGGCAATTTTGGTAATCGGTTCCATCTGATTGGCTTGCGCAATTTCAATATCGCTGAACATAAATGCACCTCCTGTAGGGCTGTTAATCTTTGATAAATAACTTTATACCCTTTAATTTACACTAAATATGGACTTTTTTCAACTCTCATTGCACAGCGATACGCAATTTAATCGTTGTAAATCATGGAAGCTCTGTTAGTCTAATAATTGTTTTTCCAAAATTTGGTTCATGTCAAAGTTTTCAACTTGTAAATAGTATTCAGCGGCCATCATTAATGCTGCCATAGGTACGGTACCGATGATTTCGCTGCCTACGATGGATACGCCATAGCGTTTAGCTTCCATTTTAATCATTTCGAAAGCTTGATATACGGAGGATTTGTGGTAGTTAACAAGGTTCATGGAAACCTGTACCTGATTGCGTTCTTCCAGCATAACACCCATGGCTTTGACATAGCGTAAACCGCCACCGATATGACGGATTTTTTTAGCAATAGCGTCAGCTACAGCAAGGTCGCTGGTATTTAAGTTAACGTTGAAAGCCACGAGGGATACACGAGCGCCAACGGCAGAGCAGCCGGATTTTTCATTCATTTCGGCCGGACCGTAATCAGGTACCCAGTTAGGGTCTTTAATTTTGTCAAAGAAGCCTTCATATTGGCCTTTACGAACGGAGGCTAAATTACGGCGATCTTCTTTAGTGCAGGCATCTTCGTAAAGATAAACCGGGATCCCCATTTCACCATAGGCTTTACCTACTTTATTAGCAATTTCGACGCATTCTTCCATGGTTACTTCGGAAATCGGTGTAAACGGAACAACGTCAACGGCACCAAAACGCGGATGGGCACCTTCATGAGTACGCATGTCGATGAGTTCAATCGCTACTTTAGCCATATTGATGGCCGCTTCGGTTACCGCTTCAGGCGAACCGATTAAGGTAACTACGGAGCGATTGTGATCGGCATCACTGGAATAATCAAGGATTTTCAAATTGTCAATCTTACGTGCTTCGTCAACGATTTTCTCAACTTTTGCCTTATCGCGACCTTCACTAAAATTTGGAACGAATTCTACTAACTTAGCCATATGATTGCCTCCATTCAAAAAATACAACTTATTCCTCACATATATTTTCCGTACATATATTAGGAACGAAGATTTTATACGTCTAATATACATCAAGAATAACCAAAAAAACATCTAATTTTCAAATTTTAAAAAAACTTTTGAATTTTGACACTTTTTAGACGTAACTGACTTATATTGTATGTAGCGAATAGATGAAACGCTTAGGAGGCGCTATGGAAATTACAGCGATTAGTCGTAAAGACGCCACCACCTCTACTTGGTCCGGTGGTTCCACAACTGAGTTTTATATTTATCCCCCACAAAGCTCTTATAAAGCAAGAGACTTTGAGCTTCGGATAAGTTCCGCTACAGTTGACGTAGAATCGTCTGAATTTACTTTGCTTCCTGGCTATCAACGTCTAATTACTCCGCTAAACAATCAGTTATACCTATCTTTTAAAGAAACAGCAGAAACATACCTATTAAAACCGTACGAAGTAGCTTACTTCGATGGTGCTTATCACACCTACTCCAAGGGGAAAGCAACAGATTTTAATGTTATGTTCCAACAAGGAATGAAGGTTAACTACTCTGTGTTAACTTCTTCTTCTCAACTTAATCCTCTCGAACATAGCTTCCTCTATGTTCCAAATTTACCTTTTGATCCCTCTGCCAAGGCTCAAATAGGTAACCTCCAAATACAACCGGACACACTCTATGTCTTGTCCGCTTGCACGGAGTCGATTCCTTTATTCCTTGAGGATCCTGCTGTCACACTTCTCTTCGTTAATGTATCCTCTTAGGATAGTTTCTTCAAACTTCATCAATATATCCTCTCAGGATAGTCTATACAAACTTCATCTTCTTCACAAACGGCAAAAGCCCTGAGTCTCCACACTTAGGGCTTTTGTTATGCCATTTTTGCATCGTAAATTCCTATAAAAATTGTATAACATGTTGCTATCATGTATAATATAGAAATCAAGTACATTCACATCAGTATTTTGTCCAATCAGAATGAACCAGCAAGGAGGTTTGTCATGTATTCTTTATCTGCTACCAATGATTTTTCCTGTATCGCCTACGAAAAAGGCAAAGGAGCCACCAAAGAGCAGCTTCACATTTCCGATGAAGTTGCCTATAAGCTCTATATTGAAGGGAAACGCATCACGACCTTGATTGCCTCCCCCCATGATTTTCGTGATTTGATTATCGGCTATTGCCTCATGGAAAACCATATTTCACAAGCTGATGAAATCGATCAAATTGACATGGATTCGGAAACGCACCGCATCAATGTAAGCCTTCATCACAATACCTCCTATTACAATGAATCGGCCGCCATAACTCCGCCGGCTGCCAAAACAAATATCACCGTTGACGCCGATGAAATCTGCAATTACGGTGGTCTCCTTGATTCTATTACGAAAGCTCATCACACGTCGCACGGCGTTCATGAAGGGGCCCTCGTAAAAGACGGTAAGGTGGTAGCCTATGCGGAAGATGTAGGCCGTCACAATGTACTGGATCGCCTCTTAGGCATTATTACCACCCAAAAGATTGATACGTCCGACAAAATTTTAATCTTCAGCGGTCGCGTACCGCAGTCGGTCATCAAAAAAGTTCATCGCATCGGTGTACCGATTTTCTGTTCCCGTGCCATGCCGACAGAACTGGGCATCGAATTGGCTCAAAAATATAACATTACCCTCTGTAATGTGTTGCGCCCCGATTCCTTTAAATGTATTACCCATCCGGAACGGATTAAAGGGCTCCAATAATCACCTTTTATCTTATACGTCAAAATGTCCTATCACCTTCAAAATTAAACGGCTCTCCTGTATAGTCGCTTCACAGCGTACTTTACAAGAGAGCCGTTTTATCCTTATAACATCGTTCTGATTATAGCAAAACACAACCAAATATAACAAATTATAACTAAATGTGGTTATGCCGAATGCTCCTGTTTATGTAAAAGCCATGCCTTTAATGTTTCATCGTTCATCAAGGTCAAGGCCTTCTTCGGACACCCTTTGACGCAAGCCGGTGTGCCCGCCTTCGTATCAACGCATAAATCGCATTTAGTGGCCACTACCCGACCGTCTGCTACGGGCGCCATACGGACAGCCCCGAACGGACAAGCCAGTACGCACTCACGACAACCGATACAGCTGTTTTCGTCAATAAAAATCAGCTTGTCGTCCCGTTTATGGATAGCCCCTACGGGACAGGCTGCCATGCAAGAGGCGTTTTCACATTGTTTGCAATGAACAGCAGCTTTCAATTCAGGCTGGCGATAGGTTTTACAACGAGCCCGTTGCAACGGATCATTAAGTTTTACTTCCGTCATCTTTAAATCGTAATGGGATATTATGCATTGACGTTCACACATGCCGCAGCCGATACAAAGATTCACATCGCAGTATACAAACTGATTCATACCTGTCCCTCCTTTACAGCCCATGCATTTAATGCTGTTTGAAGGTTTTTCTTATCCACTGCGTTTTGCACACTGTCTATTTCATAAAAAGTGAGGGCATCCGTCGGACAATGGCTGACACAAGCCGGTACGCCTTCTTCCGTATTGGCACAAAGGTCGCATTTATTAGCTACCACCCGGACAGTCCCTTCGTCGGCTACCGATTTCATTTGAATGGCACCGAACGGACAGGCCATCGTGCATTGCTTACAACCGATACAACGTTCTTCATGCATGAGAATGCTATCCGTGCCTTTTTCCAAAGCCCCTACGGGACACACTTTGACGCACGGCGCATTTTCACACTGATGACATTGCACCGTCATTGTCTTAGTTTTCGTTTTAACTACATGAATACGCGGATAAAAATCTTCGCTCTCAGGATCGGTCGTAAAAATACCATTACCGCGATGAGCCACTACACAAGCTACCATACAAGTACGGCAGCCTATACAAAATAAAGGATTTCCTTTTACAAATCGATTCATACGTTGGCACCTGCCTTTTCTATCCCCATTTTGGACCGAATCAATGCATATTGTGACTGTACATACGCTTCTGCCTCAGCCTGGTCGTCCAGCTTTTCAACACGGCAGGCACAATATTTATATTCCGGCGTTTTACTCTTAGGATCAAGCGCCGTATTCGTCAATTCATTACAAGCACCAATCCACCACTGATAAGTCATGTAGGTCGAACCCGGTTTTACCCGTTCCGTCGGCAAGCAGCGGGTTATGAGACTGCCGCGCCGTGAACGAACACGAACCAAATCGCCTTGAGCCACACCAAGTTCTTCACAGTCTTTAGGATTCATGGCTACCCAACCCGGTTCATCTTCCAGTTTTGCAAGCATGCGGCAGTTACCTGTCATGGTGCGTGCCGAGTAATGCCCCACTTCGCGAACGGTACAGAAAGACATTGGATATTCTTCATCCACTTCTTCTTTAACCGGCTCATAGTCGGTAAAAAGTAAATTCCCACGACCGTCTTCGGTAGCAAAATGGCCACCTTCATGGAGGAACATGGTCCCCTTATCATCCATACTTTCATCATAGCAAGGCCACTGTACGCCGCCCAATGCGTCGATTTTTTCATAGGTGGCGCCGGTGAATTTAGGGGATAACTTACGCATTTCATCCCAAATCTCTTCCGTATTATTGTAATGCATCGGATAACCCATAGCCGTTGCCAGAAGGCTCTGGATTTTCCAATCCGGTTTTACCCCTTCCGGCGGTTCAATGACTTTGCGAACCCGCTGAAAACCGCGGTCACAGCAGGTATAAATGGCGTCATGTTCGCCCCAAGCCGTGGCCGGCAAGAGCACATCCGCATATTCGGACGTTCGGTTCATAAAGATATCCTGCACGATGACTAAATCTATCTGTTTTAACGTTTCACGAATTTCTTCCAAATTAGGGTCCGATTGAGCCGGATCTTCACCGAGAATATAATAGGCGTGAATCCGCTTCTTAGGATCCGGTTCGCCAAGCACATAATCCGGTACTTGCGTTAATTTAATACCCGGTTTGGCCGACAAGGAAACGCCCCAAGCTTTTTCAAATTTAGCGCGTACTTCATCATCCGTCACCGACTGATAACCCGGATATACATCCGGCAGAATACCCATATCGCAGGTGCCCTGTACATTGTTCTGACCGCGTACCGGGCCAACGCCGGTAGCATAATGACCGTAATTGCCCGTCAAAAGTGCCAAATTAGAGCATGCCGCCACACTGTCAACGCCCTGAGAGAACTGAGTAATCCCCATGCCCCAGAGGATAACGGAGTGTTTGGACGATGCATAAAGGCGCGCCGCTTCGCGAATGGCAGACGCACTGACGCCAATCTCTTCAGCCACCGCTTCCGGTGCGTATTTGGCCAGTTTCGGCACAAACTCATCATAGCCGTTCACATGAGCCTTGATAAATTCATCATCCGTCAAATGCTCATCAATAATCGTATAAGCCAGCGCATTGAGGAGCAATAAATTGGTGCCCCCCTTTTGCTGCAAATGAATATCCGCAATACGGGCTGTTTCCGAAATCTGCGGGTCCGCACAAATAATTTTAGCCCCTTTAGCTTTGGCCTTGATAATGCGGCGAGCCACAATCGGATGAGACGTGGCCCCATTATACCCGATATTGAAAATAACCTCCGCATCTTCAATTTCAGGCACGCTGACGGACATGGCACCTTCGCCGATGGATGCTTTTAAGCCGGCTACGGAGGCAGCGTGGCAAATACGCGCACAGTGGTCCACATTATTAGTGCCCACTACGGCACGCATAAATTTTTGCGTAATATAGCCTGCTTCATTCCCCGGACCACGGGCCGAACCGGCCCCCATAACGGAATCAGGACCATATTCTTTAATAATCGCTTTGAGCCGTTCCGCCGTATAAGCAATGGCTTCATCCCAACTCACCGGTTCCAACGGGCTGCCTTT
>NZ_SVCB01000112.1 GCF_015058545.1 Veillonella sp. | reverse complement strand
TTAATCAGCGATGCATGACCTTCATGCAAAAAGCCCATAGTCGGTACCAAACCTACTGTTTCACCGGCACGGCGCCATGCTTTAACGGCGTCACGCACTTCTTTAATCGTATTTACTGTTTTCATATATTTTACGTCCTTTCACAAGTTGTTTGTGAAGATAGCTCTGCTCTGACAGCACAATTACTTCATATCGGCTAACAAACCATGTTTTTCATAATTTGTTACCCTTACAATGGCATTCTTTTCATCCACAAACACTACGGACGGTTTATGAGTTTTAACTTCTTCGTCGTTTAATTGTCCATAGGCCATAATAATGACTACATCGCCGGGACAAGCACAACGAGCGGCGGCACCGTTCAAACAAATCACACCGCTACCGGCTTCGCCGCTAATGGTGTACGTCTGAAAACGTTCCCCGTTATTTACATTTACAATATCTACCTTCTGGTATTCCAAAATACCGGCAGCTTCGAGCAAATCCGTATCTACTGTAATACTGCCTACATAATCTAAAGCGGCTTGCGTCACCGTGGCGCGGTGAATTTTACCCGCTAATACTTCACGTATCATTCGTTTCTCCTTTACTATAGGCCTCAGCATTGAGGCAATAAAAAACGGCGTTCGCGGAGATTTCTCCATCGAACACCGAAAATAGACAAACTAAGCCCTTCCCGTATTAGACATCGCCATTACCGTGCGCTTGCCCATACTTAAAACGGCTGTTTATTCTTACATGAAGCATTGTGTGTCAGATAGAGTATAGTTTCCACAGAATACTATCTCCCACTGCAGTATATCATAAAATCCAAAGTATACCTAGCCTTCATTTTGAATAGTAAACATAAAAAAATTCTATCGTGCCATGGCAGGATAGAATTTTTAATTAGAAGTCATTATACAATTTTCTTTTCAAAATAAATCGTATGATGTTTTTTGCCCGGCAATTGGGTCACCTTCGTAATAGTGAAGCCCATGCTTAAGTACATATCTTTAAGCCACGGATGGGTGTCGGCCGTGCCCAGTGTCACCAACGGCGACTTAAGCCGATCACGCAAAACCGCCGTTTCCACCCACGCCAGCATCTTCTTGGCATAGCCCTGCTTTTTAAAACGGGGCGATGTTACGAAGTGACCGATATGAGGGAATTCACGAGGGCCCGGATTGGGTCCCCACGGCATACGTAGCGTAATAGAGCTCGCTAATTCACCGTCAACGAATAAGCCGTAGGTAGGGTGATCAGCTACCCAAGCGGTAGCTTCCGCTTCCGTCATGTGGCTGGCGGAGAAATCCACGCCCACTTCCAAATTACTGGCATAGCCTTCATTGAGCACTTTATAATAAGCCGCTCCATCATCTTTAGTCAGCTGGCGATAGGTAATCCCCGCCGGTACCGCTTTGGCCGCTGCATTAACAGCTGTATCAGCCGCTTTGGCTGTTGCATCGACCGTTTTAGTATCAGTTGGTTGACTCATATTACATAGTCCTCCCACTGACCCAAATAACGATTCAAGAATTGACGCGTCCGATCTTCACAAGGGTTACTGATAACTTCTTTAGCCGTCCCCTGCTCCACAATAACGCCCTGTTCCATGAAGATAACCTGGTCCGCCACTTCTTTGGCAAAACCGATTTCATGGGTTACCACAATCATGGTAACGTGCATTTCACGGGCAATATTCTTAATAGCACCCAACACTTCGCCAACAAGTTCAGGGTCTAAGGCACTGGTCGGTTCGTCAAATAAAATCACCGCCGGGTCCATAGCAATGGCACGGGCAATGCCCACACGCTGTTGCTGGCCGCCGGATAATTGCACGGGATAATAGTCTTCAAAGCCTTTCATGCCCACCGCTTCCAAGCATTTTTCAGCTTTAGCGCGAGCGTCGGCTTTTTTCATGCCCTTAACGGTCACAAGCCCTTCCATGACGTTTTCAATAGCCGTCATATTGGAAAACAGGTTATACATCTGAAATACCATGGACGTATTGCGACGAATCGTCAATATTTCCTTCTTCGAGGCCTTGTGCAAATCTACCGTAATATCATTCAAAGTCATTTGACCGGCGTCGGCTTTTTCTAAAAAGTTAAGAGTTCGTAAAAACGTCGTTTTACCACTCCCCGACGGGCCCAGAATAACCGTAACCGAACCGGTCGGCACCGTCATGTCGATACCTTTTAAGATTTCACGGTCCCCAAAGGATTTTCTTACATTTTTTATCTCTATCATAGAATCCTCTAATCTCAATTAATTACACCGCATTACCGCGTTTATACTTACTCATCATGTGTTCCAAGCGTTCAAAAATAAATTCGAATACAATGCCGAGGCCCCAATAAATAAGAGCCACCACGATATACGCTTCAAAGTACGCCGAATTATCTTCTACATAGAGCTTGGCAGCGCCCAACAATTCCACCACCGTAATGATGAACACGATACTGGTGCTCTTCATGGTGTTTAAAAACTGGTTGGCAAAGAGCGGCAACGCAAATACC
Source organism: Veillonella sp. (assembly GCF_015058545.1). Classification (GTDB taxonomy): domain Bacteria; phylum Bacillota; class Negativicutes; order Veillonellales; family Veillonellaceae; genus Veillonella_A. Next base: position 4,832 of record NZ_SVCB01000112.1, on the reverse strand, counting down.
GTGGCCTGTGGCAATACAACTCGGCGAAATGCCTGCGGCCAAGTCATGCCGATGGATAAAGCGGCCTCAACCTGACCTTTCGGCACCGACTGAATAGCGGCACGGAAGATTTCACTTAAATAGGCCCCCGTATGTAAGGTTAAACCTACCACGGCTACGAGTGCGGCCGGTACTTTTTCATACGGCACATGAACACCGGTCTGGTCTTCCAAGGCCAAGAATAAAATTGGCAAACCGTAATATACTAAGTACAAAAGCACCATGTTCGGCAAACTGCGACATACGATAACAAAAATGTCAGCCAATTGCTTAAGCACCGGAATACGATTAAGCTGCGCTACGGAGCTCAAAAGGCCCAACAAAATACCGAAAGCCACACTGGCGAAGGTAAGCCACAAGGTCACTTTTACATAGCCCAGGACATACCAAAAGGTGCCGCTTATATATTGAAAGCTAATAATACTCGTCGATTCCATGTGCGTCACCCCTTACTTACTGCGGTGCGTGCTGCTGTGTTGCGTGCTACCCGTTCACTGATGGAGTAACGACGCTCTAAGAACCGCCCGATTAACGAAATAATCAATACAAGTAGGCCATAAATAATGGCTACGTCTACAAAAAGTTCCAAACTACGCTGTGAGTTGGCCCCCATCAAATCAGCGCGGCGCATAATGTCTACAACACCTACGTTAAAAATCAAAGAGGTGCCTTTCATCATGCCGATAACACTGTTAATAAGCGGCGGAATCGCCATGGTAAACGCCTGCGGTAAAATAACACGACGATAGCTTTGAAAGCTCGTCATGCCCAAACTCATAGCCGCTTCTTTTTCACCTTGTGCTACCGCCTGAATACTACTGCGTAAAATTTCAGAACTGTACGCCCCTATATGTAACGTAAATACAACGATAACAAATAATAAGCCCGGCACATTTTTCGTGCTGATTCCCATGTGACTCAAAATTTCCGGAACCCCAAAGTAGATTAGAAATAACTGTACTAAAAAAGGCGTTCCGCGCATAAAGGATACATAAACAGTAAGTGCCCGTCTTAAAACAGGCACTCGGTTTACACGGGCAATGGCGATTAGGCATCCTAAAAGGATGCCTAAAATAGTGGCCACAATCGTAATTGTTAAGGTTATATTGAGCGATGCTAATAGGATTGGAAAGGACTTCACCATATAGGTGACGTCAAAATACTGTCCCATATCACTGCCTCCGTTAACAATTATTTCTTAGGCTCAACGGTGTAATCGCCACCTAAATACTGCTCAGATAATTTTTTAAGCGTACCGTCTTCACGCATAGCTTTTACTTGTGTGTCAATTTTGTCCGCTACTTTTTGCATTTCAGGGTCTTTGCGAAGCAAGAAGTAAGTCGGTACATCAGTCAACGTATCACCTACAGATTCTACCGGTAAGTTACGATCTTTCTGCGCCGTACTTACCATATATTCATACTCACCGGCAGCATCGGCACGGCCGGTCGCTACTAAGTTCAACGTTTCTACGGTACCTTTATCAGTGTAGATAACATTGATTGGGGTCGCTGCGGTTTCGTTATATTTCTTCAATAAATCAACAAACTCGGAATTAGTAGTGGCGGCTACGGTTTTACCTTCCAAATCCTTTAAGGAATGAATGTCGGTGCGGCCTTTTTTAACAACTAATTTACGAACAGTGTAGTTGTTAATTTCTTTGGTGTAAAGATACTTAGCGGCACGTTGCGGATTGTTACGCATTTGGTTCGCAATCATATCCACCTGACCGGCGTCCATCGCTACGAAAGCAGCGTCAACAGCCATCGGCTTAAAGTTAAATTTTAAGCTAGGGTCACGACGTTCTACTTCTTTCAAAATTTCCACGTCATAACCGGTCAAAGTACCGTCATCATTAGTATAGGAGAATGGTTTGGATGTGCCACGAGTAGCGACATTTACCACTTTCGCATCCGGATTGGATGCAGCCGCTTTATCGGCACTGTCATCGCTGGTGCAACCGGCTACAACGCCTAAAGCAAGAACTAAGGTGCCTAATAAGGCAAAGCGTTTCCAAGATTTTTTAAAGTTCATTGTATTTTCCTCATCTCTTTTCACAACATTATGAATTCATTCACACACGTAGTATTTATTATATATTTAAGCCGCCGTAAAACATTAGCCATTTACAACTCTCGTAATACAGGCGACTTATAACTGCCGTAATACAGCTGCCATTGTGCCGTTTGGCCAGTCAGCTATCATGGCAAGCAATTGTTTACTAAAGTCCGCCGACGTAGCATTTGTTAGTTTAGTAGCCAGTATCGCCGCCGTAAACGGCTTATTGGGAGAACCTAAGGGCGCATCTTCGGTATAGCTGAATTCGGTACCGTCATTTAGACGAACCGTCACTTTTATGACTCGTACATCTTTAGCTACCGCCGGTAAATCATTCGTACGTTTAAATCGACCCGCTTCAAGAGCGGCTTTAAACTCAGCCGGTACGGTTAGTTCTTTAAAAAGTTCATCATCTATATGACCTAAACTGAGCATTTGCCAACCCACGAATTCCATGGAGAAACGACCTTCCTGGCCGCTTTGCGGATTCTTATAGCGAAGGGCCGTATCGGCCTTAGGCGGAAAATGAAACGTTACCGTTTCAATATCAGACCAACTGTAACCTTGAGGCAACAATTGTTCCCTGCGAATTTTCTCACACGCTGACACACCGCAAATAGCCGCCGAACAATAGGGATGTAACTTCATCCACAAGCCTGGCTTACTGATTTGACCGGGCGCTAACCATTTTGAACGTAATTCATCCGGAGTCACCGGAACCTGCCCAAAGGTGTTAAGCCAACCGGTTTCATTATTAAACACATTCTGATTAGCCGTTAAATCTGTATTTTGTAATAGCCAAAAGGCGAATACCGCGTTGCGAGCGGCAAAACCGGAATGAAGCGGCTTTGTATCAGAGCCCGCTTCAAAGCCCATACCGGACGACTGCGTGCCGGCTAAGGATAATAATTGAGCCGTTTCAGCAGCCGACAGTTTTGCCAATTTAGCTAACGCCGCCGCACCGCCTAACGGGCCAATCGTACCGGTTGAATGCCAACCGGCTACCTTGTGATTAGGGTTTAAATAGGCCCCCAAAATGCCTTCCAGTTCAGCGCCTACAACATAGGCGGTCAGAATATCGAGCACCGTATCCGTCGGCTTAGCTACCGCTAATAACACGGAAAACAGAACAGTACTGAAATGACCGGCGATATTTGCCTGGGCATCATCATAATCTAAATAATGCGAGCAAAAACCGTTAAAGAAAGCGGCATACTCAGGCGCCGTTTCAAAGGGTTGGCCGATTAATTTTCGGTTCCCTTCAGCCAGCCGCCGCGCAGCCAATTCCTTAGCCAAGGCCACCACCTTAGGCTCCTTACGAGCGGCTAAGGTGGACGCAATATAGTCGATAAAAGCTACTTTGGCTAAATTTAATAAGTCAGGACGATTGGTTATATCCGTCTGGCGGATTAACTCCACAATCGTGGCTGTATTTTCATCTATCCCCTTCATAAAAGCCTCTTACTTAGCAAATTTTTCAGCACGGTCGTTCGGTTCAGCCCAGATAGAATCATTAGGACCCAATGGAACCAAACGAGGTAAGTCTTCGATTGGCGTATGGTCTACATAGTAGAAACGTTTACGCATGGAGTCGAAGTCCGTGTTATTGCCGAAGGCCGGAATTGAATATAAATCTTTTGCATAATTCCAAAGATTTGGATAATCTACCAACCGTTTTTTATTAACGAAGTATTTTTGATAGAATACGAGGTCAAAACGCTGTAAGGTTACGAATAAACGAATATCAGGGTCCGTAATGGTGTCGCCCATGAGGTAACGCATACGGCCGAGACGTTCTTCCAACCAGTCTAAACGATCGAAAATACGATTGAAGTAGAATTCATAATCTTTCTGATTATTTACCATAGCCGCCAAGTTAACCGCTAAGTTAACGTCCGCATAAATAACTTCGTTAAGCGCATCGATGTCTTCACGAAGGTCTTCCGGATAAATATCAGGCACGGACGGATCAATGAATTTTTTGAACGCCGTAGCAATTTCCGTAGTCAATACATGGTAGTCATTATTAACAACAGCGCCGGTTTTCACGTCTACAATAGCCGGAACGGTAGAGCGCTGATCATAATTAGGATCACCTTTGCGATACGCTTCGCCAAGGGAGTGAATTTTAAGAACAGGATCTACATCGCCTTCATCAAGGGTGAAGAACCAGTCGCCGATAACGCCGGCCGGGCGAAGCGGATCAACCACGCCTTTAGAAATTACTTTATCCAAGCCGAGGTAATCAATGGCGATAGATACGCGGTTAGCCCAAGGGCAATGACGGGACCAGATTAAACGGTAGCGACCTTCTTCTACCGGAAGTTCCCCTTCACCGTCACAAAATGGTGTAGTGAATTGCGGTTCTTCAGGGTCTGCATACTTCTGGCGACGATTAAAGTTAGATGCATCGCGGCCTTCATATTCTTTTTGTTCCCCAATAGCGCGCGGATTGCTGGATTGGAATGGTGAAAAATCGATTGGGCAGGCATTCATTTTACGGGTAAAATGTATCTCTGCTCTAGCTTCTTCAATAGATTTATCTTTAATCATAATCTCTCTCCTCTTCAAATTATAAACTTCTAAATCCTTCTTTTTATATAGGATTAATTTTTAAAAAAATAGACACACACAACATTGATCTGCACCCATTTTCTTGGACAGAAGTAATTAAGCAACTTTTTGGGAATGGGTCCGGTATTCTACCGGACTCATTCCTTTTAATTTAAGTTTGA
>NZ_SVCB01000111.1 GCF_015058545.1 Veillonella sp. | reverse complement strand
TATTAATCATATTATTATAAATAAGCATCAAAGATCGTGTTCCTATAGACGAGTCAAATTCATCAATAACTAGAGTATCCCCATCATAAATAGATAATAATTCAGCTAACAATGCAATAATTTTCTTTACACCGCTTGATTCTGCTAGCATGCTTCTCTCAATCTTTTGATTACCAATTCGAGAATATCTATGTAAATAAATCTCATAAGTATTTTCTTGAACATTATGTGTTTTAAAACTAATATCGACAATTGAACTATCAACTTGTTGCAATAATTCCATAGCTAAATCTTTATTTTCCTCAACCTTTTTTTTCGATTGTTCCGAAAACTCATACCCCATTCCTTTTATGTCTAGGTCATAGTAATTAGCTACTACCACATTAATCTTATTAACTGCTTCTAAAAACTCTTTATATTCTTCGTAAATAAAGTCTTTCAGTTTAATAAGCAAAGGATAGGTCGAACGAATCGAATAAATTTCTTGGATTTTATTATCCAACATCTTACTTTCTAGAATATTGGAATCAAATAAAAAAATCTTACTATCGTTTTTCCATAATGTTTCATTAACGATAGATCCATCTTTGTTAATTTTTATTTTATATTCATAAAAATCTTTCCCATGTGATACTGTCAACTCAAACCCCATCTGATTATTATACCAATTAAACAATCTATCATCCGGAAACCTTCCTACTTTTATAATATCAATCAACAACCCTAAAGCAATGATAATATTGGTCTTACCAACAGCATTATTTCCAAAGAACAATGTGGATTTGCACTCCCTAAACGGGCTTTCTAATACATAGTTCTCCTCGTATTTAGTATTTTTTATACGTTGCTTGTTGAACGCTGTAAACGATATTTCTTGACGCTCATTAAACGACGTAAACCCTTCAATCGCAAAATTCAGAATCATCACCAACACCTCCTTTTTCTTCATTATAACAAACTGCAATTAAAAGATAAACCGAAAATCAGTTTATCTTTTAATCTTTGTGAAAGATATTTTTCAATGCTAAACTCAATGGCCTTAGGACAAAATTATTATTGTAATAATCGCTTAAACGCAAAAAAGGCACGAGGCTTTCGCCTCGTACCTTTCAACTCATTCTATATGCAGTTCAAACTCTCTTAAAGTTTCTAAAGCTTTTAAAATCTATACGGTTCCAATGCCCCAACGACTTCACTCACATGACTAAGTCCGCTTGCTTCGCAGTACTCATGCATTTCGCGAGCGATGTTACCGATGGCGCACGGATCCACCATAGTTGCTGTGCCGACGGACACAATATCCGCACCGGCCAACATGAATTCGATGGCATCGGTGCCCGTCATGATGCCGCCCATGCCCATAATCGGCAAGTCGATGGCTTGCGCCACCTGATGCACTAGGCGAAGAGCAACCGGTTTAACGGCCGGACCGGATAAACCGCCGTACAAATTACCGAGTACGGGACGACGTGTTTTAATATCAATAGCCATACCAAGCAAGGTGTTAATAAGACATAAGCCGTCGGCACCGGCTTCTTTAACGGCCGTCGCAATTTCTACGATGTCCGTTACGTTCGGCGACAATTTCATGATAACCGGCAAATCCGTGTTTTCACGAACGGTTTTGCAAACGGCCGCCGCCGATTCAGCGCACACACCGAAGACCATGCCACCGTTTTTAACGTTCGGACAGCTGATGTTGACTTCAAGACCTGCAATGCCCGGCACGGACAATGTCTTCGCCATGAATGCGTACCCTTCCACATCGGCTGCCGAAATATTTGCCAAAATCGGCACATCGTATTGTTTTAATTCCGGTAAAATATCCCGTACAAACGCTTCCGCACCGGGGTTTTCCAAACCGATACAGTTCAGTACACCGGACGGTGTTTCCGCAATACGGGTGCCCGGATTACCGTTGCGCGGTGCCGGTGTTAAACCTTTTACCGAAATGGCGCCCACTTCGTTGCTGAGGTCAAGATAATCGGCATATTCGAAGACGAAACCGAAGGTGCCGGAAGCCGCCACAATCGGATTTTTCATCTTAATCCCGCAGAATTCAACAGCCAAATCCTTATAAGACGGTTTTTTACCGTTCAAATCTTTGCTGTGATCCATGTTCTGATAGTCTTTTTCACCGTGCAAATTGGCGTCAGCACTGTGAGAACCGTTCATGCCTTGTAATTCTTTTTCTGAGGTATTACTCATTGAAAAACACCTCCTCAGCGGCAAATACAGGGCCGTCCTTACATACTTTGTAGCGCTTGCCGCCACGGCCGTCACAGCCGCAACCTAAGCAGCCACCCGTACCGCAACCCATGCGTTCTTCGAGGGATACCTGGCAAGGCACGCTGAATTCGGACGCCACTTTCGCAACGCCTTTCATCATCGGGGTCGGACCGCAAGTCAACACGCTCGTAAACCCAATGCTGGCCACCTTTTCAGAGGATTCGGACTCAGTGCCTACTACATTCTCAGCAGTAGCAGCAACTTCAGCGCCTACCGCATGTTCACCGGCCGCTTCACCGTGTAAAAACGGCGTTAACTGACGCGCTACTTCACCGCGTTCACTCTGAATGAGTTCCGGCATGATAGCTGTCGGGAACCCTTTCGTGCCTACAGAGCCGTCATCGGTGGTCACATAGACCGGCACGTCGTAAGCTTTAAACAAGTCGGCCCAGAAGGTTTCCGATTCATTGCGGAAGCCGAGCACGACGGTTGCTTTTTTAGCCGCCACCGGTTTAATCACCGTTTCGTCTTCTTCATTGGTGTAACGAGTTGTATCTTCAATTTCGTTCAATTTTGACGCAATACAGAGCATCGGTGCAATGCCCACACCGCCGCCCACGAGGAGCATGTTGTCGGTCATTTCAAAACGACTGCCCAAAGGTCCCAAACAATCGAGGGTATCCCCCTCTTTGAGGTGCGTCATCATGTCCGTACCGGTCCCCACTACGCGATACAAGAGCGTAATGGTTCCTTCAATTTTATCAAAACCGGCATAACTGATGGGACGGCGCAATAAAGGCGCCGTGCCGCCGGTTACACGTACATTACAAAATTGGCCTACTTCCGCTTCAGCGGCCTGTTTCGGTGCATACAGATCCATAATCCATACATCGGCACCAATTTGCTCATTGCGGAGCACTCGCGCCATTTCTACATAACCGCTCATTGCGTGTATCACTCCATCTCAAAATCTTGTAACGCTTCGACTTCAATCTTAATTTCTTCATTAGCTCGACCGGCTACTACACACAATACTTCGCGCGCCGTATCCAAGGATGTCAAGCAAGGGGTGCCCATTTCAACGGCCAAACGACGAAGCTGGAAGCCTTCGCGTTCAGGGCGTTTACCGTAAGTCAAGGTGTTCAACATCAAGTCAACTTCACCGCGACAGAGCAAGTCGGCACAGTTGTTTTGACCTTCGTGAATCTTGTTAACAATAACACATGGAATACCATGTTCTTCGAAATATTTGCCCGTACCGCCGGTTGCCTGAATGTGGTAGCCCAGGTCGATAAAGCCTTTGGCAAGACGTGCCGCTTCTTCTTTATCGCGGTCCGCTACGGTCATGAGGATATGGCCTTTTTCAGGAATACGCATGTTGGCGCCATGAATAGCTTTGAACAAGGCTTCCGAATAGGTGCGACCAATACCCATAACTTCACCGGTGGATTTCATTTCAGGTCCCAAAGCGATTTCTACGAGGCCCATTTTGGAGAAGGAGAATACCGGCGCTTTAACGGCTACATAATCTTTAGCCGGTACTAAGCCTGTCGGTAAACCCATACCTTTAATGGTTTCACCAAGGGCAATGCGGGTTGCGTATTCAATCATGTTGATGCCCGTAACTTTACTGATGAACGGTACGGTACGGCTGGAACGCGGGTTAACTTCGATAACATTGAGTTCACCGTTAACCACGATGTACTGAATGTTTACGATGCCTTTTACATTCAAACCGCGGGCAATACGCTGGGTGTAATCAACGATTTGGTTCGTAATTTCTTCGGACAAATGCTGAGCCGGATATACCGCAATGGAGTCACCGGAGTGAACGCCGGCCCGTTCGATCTGTTCCATGATACCCGGAATACATACGTCTTCGCCGTCGGCGATGGCGTCAACTTCCACTTCCATGCCTACCATGTAACGGTCGATAAGTACCGGATGGTCTTTGGAGGCCACTACCGCTTCTTTCATGTACACGTCAAGTTCTTTGTCGTTGTACACAATTTCCATGGCACGACCGCCGAGTACGTAGGACGGACGCACGATGAGCGGATAGGATAAACGTTGCGCTGCTGCCAACGCTTCTTCATGGCTTGTTACCAAGGCCCCTACCGGACGCGGAATGCCAAGTTCAGCAAGGAGCTCGTCAAAGCGTTCACGGTCTTCCGCCATGTCGATGCTGTCCACGGAGGTACCGAGGATTTTAACACCTCGTTCAGCGAGAGGACCTGCCAAGTTAATAGCTGTCTGACCACCGAACTGAGCGATTACACCGATTGGATTTTCTTTGCGGATAACTTCCATAACATCTTCCACGGTAAGTGGTTCGAAATACAAGCTGTCCGATGTATCAAAGTCCGTACTTACTGTTTCCGGATTGTTATTGATGATAATAGACTGTTTGCCCGCTTTGCGAAGGGCCCAAGAAGAGTGCACGGAGCAATAGTCGAACTCTACGCCCTGACCGATACGAATCGGACCGGAACCGAGTACGATAACGCTGTTTTCACCACGAGGCACTACTTCGTCTTCCATAGCATAGGCACTGTAGTAGTATGGCGTATGGGCTTCGAATTCAGCCGCACAGGTATCTACATATTTATAGGTTGGGAATAATTTCATGTCCTGACGTTTAGCCAATACGTCGTCCGCTGTTACATTGGCATAGCGAGCAATGACTTTGTCCGGCATGCTGTAACGTTTCGCCTGACGAAGGTTGTCTTCCGTAATCCCTTCGGACGCCAATTTCTTTTCTAAGGTTACGATATTCTTAATCTTATTGATGAAGAACATGTCGATTTTCGTAATAAAGTGGATTTTTTCCACGCTGATGCCCGCGCGCAGAGCCTGAGCCACTACGTAAATACGTTCATCATCTACCAAGCGAAGGCGTTCGATGAGCTGTTCCGGTGTTTCGTGAGCAATCTTTTTGAGCTCAATATGGTCGAGGCCGATTTCCAAGGAACGAATGGCTTTCAAAAGGGAACCTTCCAAGGTGCGGTCGATGGCCATAACTTCACCGGTGGCCTTCATCTGAGTACCCAAGGTACGGTCAGCCAAGTTGAATTTTTCAAACGGCCAACGTGGGAACTTCGTTACCACATAGTCCAGGGATGGTTCGAAGCAAGCTTTCGTTTCACCGGTTACGGCATTAGTGATGCTGTCCAAAGTCATGCCGAGGGCAACTTTAGCTGCTACTTTTGCAATCGGATAGCCCGTTGCTTTCGACGCCAACGCGGATGAACGGGATACACGCGGGTTAACTTCAATTACATAGTACTGGTTGCTGTACGGATCCAAGGCGTACTGTACATTACAGCCCCCTTCGATTTCAAGGTAGCGAATGATGTCAACAGATGCCGTACGGAGCATTTGGTACTGAATATCGTTCAACGTCTGGCTTGGTGCCACAACGATGGAGTCCCCCGTGTGAACCCCAACCGGGTCGATATTTTCCATGTTACATACGATAATGCAGTTGTCCGCACTGTCGCGCATAACTTCGTATTCCACTTCTTTCCAGCCCGCTACAGAGCGTTCTACGAGGATCTGATGAATCGGGCTGAGTTTGATGCCGCGAAGGGCAATCATGTACATTTCTTCTTCATTGGCCGCAATGCCGCCGCCCGTACCGCCTAAGGTGTAAGCCGGGCGAAT
>NZ_SVCB01000110.1 GCF_015058545.1 Veillonella sp. | reverse complement strand
TCAAACTTAAATTAAAAGGAATGAGTCCGGTAGAATACCGGACCCATTCCCAAAAAGTTGCTTAATTACTTCTGTCCAAGAAAATGGGTGCAGATCACCGTTGGTGTAGGAGGTTTTTGCTTTAAAATTAAATTTGGTTAATAGATTGTAATCCTTTAATAATACGATTGGCGGCTTCGCACACTGTATCCGGATGGGCTGCCAAGTTGAAGCGTACAAAACCCGGTGTAGCCGGTGAAAAGTTAGGACTCGTATTGACGCCGACACGGCATTGTTTGATCATAAAATTGTCCAGTTCATCCGGCTCTACATAGGCTTTGAAGTCGACCCAGGCGAGGTAGGTTGCTTCAAGCGGCGTAAATACCAGTTTAGGCGCTGCTTTGAGAAGCATAGTTTTTAAAAGCTCGTAGTTGCTTTGAATGACGGCCAAGAGTCCTGTTAGCCATACATCGCCTGTCTGATAGGCTGTTTCAGTAGCGATTAAATCGAGTACCGGTAATTGTGTATGGTCTATGGTTGCTACGTAGGCATCAAATTGCTTGCGCAGCTTTTCGTTCGGGATAATCGTATGAGCCACCGGCAAGGATGCCAGATTAAAGGTTTTGGAAGCACTGGTAATGGTGATAATAGAATCTTTGAAGCGACCGTCTTGTAAGGCTAAGGCCGGGATATATGGGTCCGGACCAAAATGGAAGTCTTCGTGGATTTCATCACTGACGATGAGCACATTATTTTCTTCGCAAAGGGTGAAGAGTTTAACCATCTCTTCTTCCGACCAGATGCGGCTTACCGGATTATGGGGATTGCAAAAAATGAAGACTTTAATAGCATGCTCTTTAATTTTTACTTCCACATCGTCAAAATCTATGTAGTAGCGACCTGTTTCGTCTTGTTTTAGTTCGCTGCAGATTGGTGTGCGGCCTGTATCCTGAGGTGTGCTGTAGAACGGATAATACACTGGTGAAAGAATAAGGATATTGTCTTTTGGTTGGGTAAACGCATGTAAAATCCAGAATAACGTGGTTATGGTGCCGCTCGTAAAGCGAAGCCAGTTTTTCTTAGGTGTGTAGCCGTGATGACGAGTGAGCCAATCGATAAAGGTTTGGTGATAGGTTGGGCTGATTAACGAATAGCCAAAAGCACCATGTTTGATACGTTCAGTAAGGGCTTCCGTTACTGTTTCCGGAACCTTGAAATCCATATCGGCCACCCACATAGGGATAACGTCATCGGTACGAAAACGCTGTTTTAACCCGTCCCATTTAACACTATTGGAGCCACGACGATCGAGGGCGTAGCGACTTAAAAATTCTTCTTTGGTCATGGTTTGACTCATTATTACACCTCCTGTAACAGTGTATGTATATTAAAAATTTTATATATTAGGAATTAATTTCATTATAACAAAATAGTGTAAGAGATAGAAAGAGGGCCATACGTAACAGTGTAACTGCTAAGTATGGCCTTCTTTGTATTTTTTATTTAGTTGTTGTTAATGATTCTATGGAAGTAAGATGCTGTAATAATTCATCCATAGTTTTAAAAGTGCCATTGGCATATTCTAATACTTTAATGGCATTCGGTGAATATGTGTTAATGGATTTAAATAATTCAGACCAATTGATAGTACCGGAATTGATAGGTTGGTGCTCATCTTTTAGGCCGGAATTATCATGTAAATGATAAGCTACTATTTTTTCATTTAAACTTTGAATTACATGTTGTAGATTCCATTGATTAACATTGGCATGTCCCACATCAATAAGGGATACAATATTAGGGAATTTATTAAATAGTTCAATGTATTCTGATTCGTTAAACAGGTTATAAGTTAATAAGCCGACATTTTCCAGGGCTAGCTGGGGACCATTTATTTTAACCGCTAAATCGCTAAGTTCTTGAAGACGTTCAATGACTAATTTTTGTATATCTTCTTTTTGGCCGGTCCATTGTTCATTAGTATGAACAACGATAAATTGTGCTTTAATTTCTTTACCGAAATTGAAGGTTTCTTCATAGCGGCTAAGATAATCTGTATCATTAGGATTGGCTAAATTAACGGTTACACAAGGTCCGTGTAAGGATATGGAGCGTGATTTAATCTGGAAGTTAGGCAATAAAGTTCGCCAATATTCCAATGATCCGAATTCTACGAAAAACTCCATGCCTAAATTTTGAGGTAAATTTCTAAGTGTATTTTTTTCAAATGCAGGAAATAATAAATCGCTAATGGCAATAATATTCATGGTTCCTCCTTAGTGTGCTTGTTTTAAATTTAAATTGTCGCCGGTTTCACTGTCAAAGAAGCAAACATCATTCCAATTGAAATCAAGACCCAGTGAATCACCGACATTAAATTTGTTTTCTGATCCTGAAAATTGAATAAAGCCTTTAATCGTATCATCTACTTGGAATAAACAGTTTTGAATATTACCGATATTTTCAATATATTGGCATTGTCCATGTAACATAGCTCGTTCTAACGGGGCAAGGCGTAATTTTTCCGGACGAATACCTACGGTAAGAGCAGGCGTTGTAAGCTTTTCTTTTACATATGGAGGCAATTCCAATGTAGAAGACCCGATGGTTACTTGACCGTTATTAGTAAATAAAGGCCATAGATTCATAGCCGGCGTACCAATAAATGAAGCTACGAATAAATTAGCCGGATTATCATATACAATTTCCGGTTTATCAAATTGTTGTAACAGGCCTTCGTGTAAAATAGCGATTCGTTGACCTATGGTCATGGCTTCTACTTGATCATGAGTAACATAAATCATAGTAGAATTACAACTTTCGTGGATTTTAATAAGCTCTTGGCGAGCATGTTGACGAAGTTGAGCATCCAGATTTGCTAATGGTTCGTCTAATAAAAAATACGGCGATTGTTTTACGATAGCACGGCATAATGCAACCCTTTGCTTTTGGCCACCCGACAGTGATTGAATCAGGCGATTTTCGTAGCCTTTTAAATTCAACATTTCGATAGCAGCTTTAGCCCGTTCTTTGATTTCAGTCTCAGGCAGGTTTTGTAGTTTTAGACCAAATACGATATTGTCCCATACATTAAAATGAGGGAATAAAGCGTAGTTTTGGAAGACCATAGCTATATTACGATCTCCGGCGGGTACATCATTAATTAGAGTTTCGCCCATATATAACTCGCCGTCGCTAATATCTTCTAAGCCGGCAATCATACGAAGCGTCGTACTTTTACCGGAACCGGATGGTCCTAGTAAAACTACTCGTTCCCCTTCTTTGATTTCAAAGCTTAACTGTTTTATGATTTCTTTTTCATGATAGGTTTTGCTTACTTTATTGAAAACTATATTATGCATTATCCTTTAACTCCTGATTGAATAAACGTATTGAGAATATATTTTTGGCAAATTATGAATAAAATAAATGGTAGAATGCTGGTCAATACGGCGAGTGCCATAGCCAAGCCCCATTCACTGCCGCCTTCGGCACTAATAAACATTGGTAATGCCAAGGCCAAGGTATATTCTGTTTTACTTTTTAAAATAAGCAATGGCCAAAAATATTCATTCCAAGCATTGATAAAGAACATAATACTAATGGAGATTACTGATGGTCTTACTAAGGGGAGAATAATGTGCCATAAGATATACAGCGGTGAAGCTCCTTCTAAAATGGCACATTCGTAAATACTTTTTGGAATACTGCGCATAGTTTGGCGCATTAAGTAAATACCCATGCCATCTACAATTTCTACGAGAATAACACCATAAGGTGTGTCTAAAAGTCCCAATGAAGAGATCAATAAATAATTAGGCATGATTAAGACGGACATAGGAATAAAAAAGGTCAGAACCATGGAATTGAATAGTAATTCTCTGCCTTTAAATCGATAGTAAACAAATCCGAATCCGGCTAATAAGCTAGTTATGATCTTAAAAATAGTAACCGTAATGGCAATAAAAAAGGTATTACCAGTAAATTGGAAAATAGGGAATCGGTCCAATACCGTAAAATAGTTGGATAATGTTGGATTTTCCGGTAGCGGATTCAAAGGGTACTGGAAGATTTGATTTAAATCTTTTAAAGAAGCCGATACTAGAAATACAATAGGCCATAAGCAAATGAGCAGCGAAACTATAAGGATGATATGGCCAATAAGTTCTTTTTTTAGATTAATTTTCATAGTATACCTTCTTATCTAATACTTTATTACGCCACCAAGCAAATATAACGAATAATAACATCGTTAACACAGCATACGCCGCCGATTTGCCGACTTGATAGAATACGAAAGCATATTGGTAAATAACGTATACGAGGTTTGCACTGCCTTGATTAGGTCCGCCTTGAGTTAATATATTGACCGGAATCATGACGTACAGTAAGCCGAATACCACGGTAATAACAAAGACGTAGATTGCGGACGAAGATGTTTGGGGGATTATAATTTTACGTAATATGACCCAATCAGAGGCACCTTCTAAACGAGCTGCTTCAATCATTTCTTTGGAAACGGACATCATGGCAGCCAACATAAGAATAAAGTTATAGCCAAATACTTTCCAAGCAATAATCATGCTAATAGAGAAAATAACTAAAATTGGTTCTTTCAGCCAACGAGGAGAATCAAGACCAAATATTTGTAAAATGGCATCAATAGGTCCCGCTAATGGATTATATATCCATAAGAACAGAATACTTGCAACGGATAGACTAAAAAGCGAAGGCATAAAGAAAAATACTTTGTATAGATTTTTCCCGTATTTAAGAACATAAGCTAAGATATAAGAATAAATATAAGGTAATACAAAGTTAAAAATTAAAAGAAATAGGACAAATAAAACTGTATTTACAATTACAGAATAAAATTCAGCCGTTTGTACAATATCGGTATAGTTTGAAATTCCAACAAACTTAATCTTAGAACTTACCATATTCCATGAGAAGAAGCTTAGCGCTACATTGACGAGTAAAGGCCAATAATAAAAGACCAAAAAGAAAAATGTAGCCGGTAAGAATAGTAAGTAGCCTGATTTTGAAAGACGATTCATATTAAGACTCCTTCTAAGCACAATTAGAATCAATAGACAAAAACAAAAGCTAAGGTCTACTGATTCTAATGGCATTAATTTTACAATATGAAAATTTTTAGAAATGTTACTTCAGTAAATCGTTAATTTTTAAAGCTGCTTCATGCAAGGCTTCAGTTGCAGTTTTGCTGCCATTAAGGATAACGTCTCGGGCATCAATTAAAACTTGTTCTGCTTGTAAACCGTTTTGTCCCGGGAAGCTAACCCAAGGTGTTACATTAGGAAGCATTTCCATGGCTTTCTTAATATTTTCGTTTTCATCAATTAATTTTTTGTATGGGCCTTCTTGTGCCATGTTTTTACGAGGTGGTAAGTAACCGGTACCAGTATCCCATTTAGTTAAGTTTTCGGCACTTTCTAAGTATTTTACAAATTCAACAGCTGCTTTTTGTTTAGCTTTGTCTTTGCTAAGAATCATGAGGAAGTTACCGCCGGCAGGTACTTTAACCGGTTTGTTGCCAAAGGCAGGGAAGGTTGTAGTCATTACTTTGAAGTTAGAAGATTTTTCAAAATTAGCACGTTTACCGATGGTTGTTGCTACCATAGCTAATTTGCTGGAAGTAAAGCTTTGGAAACCTTCTTCGTTAGTTGCGTGTAAGCCGGTGCCGTTTTTAACCATATCGGCAATTATTTGGTATGCATGAGCAGCTTCAGGGGTATCAAAGCCGGCCTGCCATTTACCGTCTTTATGAGTTAACATGGTGCCGCCGTTGGATTCAACTAGTGCTTGGTTTGTCCAAGTATCGGCATATTCTTGCATAAAGAATGCAGGATTACCTGTTTTTTCTTTAATTTGTTTAGCATATTCTGCTACTTCTTCCCATGTTTTCGGTGGTTTATTAGGGTCTAAACCGGCAGCTTTAAAGATATCCGGATTATAGTATAAAACCGGTAATGATAAGGAGTAAGGAACACCAACTTGATCGCCGTTATCTGTTTGTGCCAAGCGAGCAATATTAGGTTTGAAGGTATCTTTGATAAAATTAGGATCACCTGCATCAGCGAAAATTTTATCAATATTTTCCGTTTCAAAGTTTTCATGTGCATAGTTTAAGAAGTTCCAACCCATTTGCACTACGTCCGGTGTCTGGCCGGATGCTAAAGCGGCTTGTAAGTTTTGAGTTAAGCCTTTGTACATATCCGGATTAAATTTCTCAGTTACTTTAATATTAGGATGTGTTTTGTTAAAATCGGCAACCAATTCACGAACTGTTTGTCCACCGAAGCTATCGGATGCTACATGCCAATATTCAATTTCTACTACTTTGTCATTTGCTGAGCCGCTGTTTGAAGTTGAGTTGCCACAACCTGCAAGTACGAGCAAGGCCAGCATACAAAACAGGCCGGATAAAATGGCTTTTAATCTCATGATTTCCTCCTACCTTGAATAAGGTTTTACTATACTAGATTAGAATTTAGTGCACCACATATTTTTCATTTAATCATAATAATGTAAACATTCAAGATGAAAAATGTAAAATTTACTAAAATTTTTTCAAGGTTTTGTAAGATTTTTGTAGGAAACAAAAAAACTGCCACATCCTTTCGGACATGGCAGTTCTCATGATTAGATTTGTAAGATATTATTTATGTTCTTCTTCGTTAATGCGCTGGATTTCGAGTGCTTCTTCACGATTGAACTTAGTGGATAATACGAGATTTACGAAGTAAGCAATTGTGAGGATGAAGACACCTAAACCAAGCCATTCAGCTGTATTTGCAAAGTCTTTGCCAACCATGCTGAGTGGATCTTCGCCACCGCCGGAAGTTACGGAGATAACGATGATAACCGCAATAATTACGCCGATTAAGCTTTCGCCTACGATCATACCGGAAGCGAAGAGGACGCCGCGACGGTTACATTGTTCAACATCGGCTTCCGCCAATTCGCCGCTACGTTCTTTAGCGCGTTTAACTAAGTATTTGCCTACGAAATAGCTCATCAAAGAACCGATAACGAGTGGCATTTCAAGAGATGGCGGTAAATAGATACCCATCCCGATAGCCAATGGCGGCAAGGATAAAGTAGCAGTAGTGCTCTTTAATACTAAGTTAACGATAATGCCGATAATACCGATACCAACACCGATAAGGATGTAATCCCAATCAAGGTTGGAACTGAAGATACCTTGAGCAATGGTTGTCATCAAAGTAGCTTGCGGTGCAGACAAGGCTGCGGAAGGATCCATTTCGGCACGAGGTAAAGCACCGGTAAAACCATATGCTTCGTATAAAAGGTTGAGAACCGGAGCGATAGCGATAGCGCCGGCAACGGAACCGATAAGTAAGGCTACCTGCTGTTTCCAAGGTGTAGCGCCTACGAGTTGACCGGTTTTGAGGTCCTGTAAGTTATCGTTGGAAATAGCGGCGATACAAACAACCACACTGGTCATGAATAAAGCCATAGCAGTTGCGAATTTTACGCCTTCAGGTGTAGCGAATAAGTCATTGGCAGAAGCAATGGCAAATACTACGAGGGACGAAATGATGATACCCAAGATACCGATACCGGAGATTGGGCTCGCGGATGTACCGATAAGACCGGCCATGTAACCGCAGGCAGCAGCTACGAAGAAACCGATGCAAAGAGCGATAACGATACCGCAGATAACAAGTGTCCACATAAGAACAGGGCTGATGTTTACTGCACTTACGAAGGAGTAGAAACAGATAACAAGGCCAACTAAAATGAATAAGAATACGATAGCGATAGTGGATGGCTTCATATCTGTATCCATGCGATGAGTAGCACGTTCTTCGCCGGACATTTTCATGTTCTGAACGGAAATACGCATACCTTCGATAATTGGTTTAGTTAAAGTGATGAGAGTCCAGATAGCGGCAATACCGATACAACCGGCACCGATAAAACGAACTTTTTCCTTCCAAACAGTCATAGCAAACGATTCAATCGATTTAGCATCGCCCATTGGCAATACATTAGTTAAGTAAGGTACGAAACCGCCCCAAGCGATGATCATACCTACCAAGATAGCGATACCACTGGAGATACCGATAAGGAAACCGGCACCGAGTAAGGCTGTGGAGAAGCCGAGCGGGAATTGAGTTACCCCACGGCCAACGCCGAACCAGAAACTCATTTCACCGGCTAAATAATGGAAGCCGTTAGTGAAAAGACTGATGATACCGGCAAAAATACCGCCACTTACGATTTCTTTCATACCGCTGGCACTTTTTGCAGCGCTGTCGCCATGATTCTGACTGCCGACTTTAAGAATTTCAGCAGCCGCACGGCCTTCCGGATATGGTAAATCGCTGTTTACTACCATGGCACGACGAAGCGGAATTGTAAATAATACACCTAAACAACCGCCACAGGCACAGAGCAATAAAGTTTCGCCATAAGGGAACCCTTGCCAATAGCCTAGCATCAAGAGGCCCGGCAAAACGAAAATAACAGCCGATAAAGTACCGGCAGCCGATGCTTGAGTTTGAACCATGTTGTTTTCAAGAACGTTGGAGTCTTTGAAAAAACGAAGGATAGCCATGGAAATTACAGCGGCTGGAATGGAGCTGGAGAAGGTTAAGCCAACTTTTAAGCCTAAGTAAACGTTTGACGCGGTAAAAATAATAGTAATGAGTACGCCTAAGAGCATACCGCGGAACGTCAATTCCGGCAGATGTAAGTCATGACTCATAAAATCATGCTTCATACTAACCCTCCTTGAGAGAATAAAAAATAGAACATCTAATAATCCTACAAGACGATTGTACATAAATTGTGGACAAAATTCAATCTCAATTTTAACTCTATATTGTATACATCACAAATCATCATGAAAAAATGCAGAATATCATGATTTTTTCACCGTTTTTTGTTATATTATAAATATACAGTGTTTTTTGGCATGATTTAATGTATTAACGTACATTAGCCATAAAGGGGAATGAAGGAGGAATTTTTTATGAAACAGAAATGGCAAAAATATATAATGGCCGCTGTATTCGGATCCATTGCTTTGGGCGGTTTTGGCGGCGTTAATGCCGCTGACGTAGCCGTTGTAAAAGTGGATTCCGAACCGGCTGCTGCTGTAGTCGATGACAACGGCGATATTGTGGCAGTACAGACGCCGACCGAAGCACATAACAATACGACCGGCGTTATGACTAAACGTGTGTCTTCGGATATTTCGCCGGCATCCAATAAAGCGATGTGGGAAGCATCCGATGAGTTATCTCGCGAAGCGGATTTGGTGAAAGTTCCGGAAGCTAATGCGTATTATCAGCGTTTATCCGTAGCCGTTCAACCAATCGCTATCAGCGGTGATCGCATCCATGTTACTTATCCGACAGTAACATCCGTCAGCCCGGTGGTAACGAAGGAAATTAACAGTCGCATCACTAAATATGTACAAACGTTGCAGAAGAATTTGGAAAAAAACAATCTCAAAGCGGACGTGAAAGAAAATCTGTACATGACCTACGATGTTAAAGCCAATGACAAAGGGATTTTCAGTGTATTACTTAAGTCGTACACCATTGGTGATCAGGCAGCTAACGGCCTTAATACGGTAAAAGCATTTACTTTTAACAGCACCAGCGGTAAAGTGTTGACTTTGCATGACTTTGGCGGCGTTAAATTAGATGAATTAAATCAAGCCATTGCTAATGATGAAGATTTAAAACCACAGTTTTTCCCTGAAAACAGAACGGTCGACAAAGTTCCGTCCGATTTCTATGCTACGGAAGACCATGAAATCTTTGTTATCTTCCAGCAGGGCACGGTGGGTCCAATGTCCTCCGGTACGATTTATGTACCAATGGGTAAATTGAAATACTAAGCTCAGTGGCAGTCTAAATTTAAATTTTGATAATAAAAAATGCAATAGTTTGTTACTGAGTAAGTAAAACATTACAAATTACGGCATAAAAAAGCAGTACGCCGCTTCCGAAGAGGGAACAGCGTACTGTTTTTGTTTGGTCAAATGACTCAATAGTATTCTTTTATAAGCAATTATTTTTATTATGTGGTATAACTCTTACACATTGAAGCGGAAGTAGGTTACATCGCCGTCTTTCATGACATAGTCTTTACCTTCGAGGCGTACGAGACCTTTTTCTTTGGCCGCATTCTGGCTGCCGCAAGCTACGAGGTCGTCAAATGCTACGATTTCCGCACGGATAAAGCCTTTTTCAATATCAGAGTGAATCTTACCGGCTGCTTGAGGGGCTTTCGTACCTTCTACGATAGTCCAAGCACGGGCTTCCATTTCGCCGGCTGTGAAGAAGTTGATAAGGCCCAATAAGGAATAGCTGGCTTTAATCAACTTAGTTAAACCGCTTTCGGTAAGGCCAAGTTCTTCGAGGAACGCTGCTGCTTCTTCGTCGGATAATTCGGCAATTTCCGATTCGATACGAGCGGATACGACAACGACACCGGAACCTTCGTTGGCTGCATATTCTTCTACTTTTTTCACATATTCGTTAGCTTCGTAATCGGAGATTTCATCTTCCGATACATTGGCTACATATAAGGATTTTTTGGCTGTTAACAAGGTTAACTCTTTAAGAATTTCCAATTCTTCTTCGTCAAGACCCTGAGCACGTACCGGAATAGCTTCGCCGAGACCTTCGATGACTTTTTCCAAAATCGGAAGCTCGATGCGCGCATCTTTATCGCCGCTTTTGGCGATTTTTTCAATACGCTGTTTACGTTTTTCAACGGAATCAAGGTCAGCTAGGCAAAGTTCCGTGTTGATGATTTCAATGTCGCGAATCGGATCGATGGAACCGGCTACGTGAGTGATGTTAGGGTCATCGAAACAACGTACAACCTGAGCGATGGCGTCAACTTGGCGAATATGGCTGAGGAATTTGTTGCCCAAACCTTCGCCTTTGGAGGCACCGGCTACGAGACCGGCAATATCAACAAAACGCATAGCGGCCGGAATGATTTTTTTAGATTTAAACATAACGGCCAATTGGTTGATGCGGTCATCCGGCACATCAACGACACCTACGTTAGGTTCGATTGTACAGAACGGATAGTTGGCCGCTTCGGCACCGGCTTTGGTAATGGCGTTAAATAATGTACTTTTGCCCACATTAGGAAGGCCTACAATACCTACTTCAAGATTTGTACTCATTTCATTCTCCTCACTCATCAGTTAAGTCTGCTACAGGTGATTATGGGAACCACCGACGTCTATGTTAGTTATAAATTACTATGTTAATAATTTATTATAACATACAAACAGCTTGGATGCACTGTTAACCGTTTTTACGTTTATTGGTAAAAGAATGAATACTGATGAATCCGGTGATGATAATGAAGGTAATAAGGGCAAAAATCTGTGGCCATAAATACTCGACACCTATTCCTTTTAGCATGATGCCGCGGATGATAGTCAAGTAGAAGGTCATGGGCATGATGGCACCAAGGTATTGGAAAATGGCATCCATGGCCACACGGGGGAACATAAAGCCGGATAGTAAGATGCTCGGCATATATACCAAGATTGACATCTGCATGGCTTGAAGCTGGGTTTTGGCCACGGTGGAAACGAGGATTCCCAGCATCAATGAGGCGACGAGGAAGATGGTGGTTGTCATAAAGAGAACGAAGAAGCTCCCTTGAAACGGCACATCGAATAGCAGAATCCCGGCTATTAAGGCGATACCCGCCTGTGCGTAGCCGATGATTACATAGGGAATAACTTTGCCGATAATAATTTCGTAGTCTTTGAGCGGCGTTACCATTAACTGCTCCAAGGTACCAACCTCCTGCTCGCGCACTATGGCCATGGCTGTAATACTTACCAAGGTCATGGTAATCATGAGGCTGATAATGCCCGGCACAATGTTATAGGCGGTTATGAAATCCGGATTGAACCACGGGTTGATTTTTACTTCAATGGCATTACCGGACGGCATCGCTTGGCCGGTAGCCAGCAAGCGTTGTGACGTAATACTTAGAGAACGCTGTTGTCCTAAGAGTTGCGCCGTACTGATGGCGCTGTTGGCTATGGTATTGTCACTGGCGTCGACGATGAGTTGCATTTCCGCGGTGCGCCCGTGTTTAATATCCTCGCTGAAGGTTGGAGGAAAGGTGAGGGCCGCTACGGCCTTACCGGAATAAATGCTGTCTAACATGGCCTGGTTGCTGTCTACATATTCAACCACATCGTAGTAGGAGGTGCCTACGAAGGCATTAATGAGCTCGCGACTTTCTTCGCTTCTTGATTGGTCATAAATGACCGTCGGTACATGTTTTACGTCCGTATTGATGGCGTAGCCGAAAATAATGAGCTGCATTAAGGGCATTAAAATCAGCATAAATAAGGTGGCTTTATCCCGTTTCATCTGGTGAAACTCTTTTATCAGTATAGCCCAAATTCGTTGCATATCATTGACTCCTAGCTTGTTTCATATAATAAATAAACGCATCTTCCAGATTCCGAGCGTTAGGTGTGGTTTCCTTTAACACTTTAGGACGACCTTCGATAATCTTTTGGCCTTTGTCCATGAAAAGAATACGGTCACATTGTTCCGCTTCGTCCATGAAGTGAGTAGTTACCAAAATCGTGGTGCCTCGGTCGGATAGTTTATTGATGACGTCCCAGAATTGGCGGCGTGTCAACGGATCGACACCACTGGTCGGCTCATCCAGATACACAATGGATGGATTATGTAAAATAGCGGCTCCTAAAGAGGCTCGTTGACGCCAGCCGGTTGGTAATTGGCGAACTAAGCGATCCTTGATGTCCCGTAAATCAAGTTCCGCAATGACTACCTCGATGCGTTCAGCCAGCTTGTCGCGTTTTAAACCGTATACGCGACCGTAAAAAGTAAGGTTTTCCATGACTGTTAAATCAGCATAGAGACTGAACTTTTGCGACATGTAGCCGATGTTTGATTTGATGCGGGCTACATTTTTAGTGACATCCGTTTGCAATACATTAACTTTACCTTCAGTGGGCGCCAAGGTACCGCAGAGCATGCGGATTGTGGTGGATTTACCGCAGCCGTCGGAGCCGAGCAGCCCGAAGATTTCGCCTTCTTTAATAGTAATTTTAAGCTTGTTGACGGCTGTAAAATCACCGAATCGACGCACCAAATCTTGCGTTTGAATAACGATTGGTTTATCGGTGAGTCGCTCAAAGTCATGCTGCACCGCATAATCAGCGGTAAGTTCGTTGTTTTTATTGACGAGTCGAATATATACTTCATCTAGTGTTTGGTTTGTTTTTACATTGGTCTGAGCTCGTAGTTCTTGTGGCGTACCGAGGGCTAAGATTTGACCGGCTTCAAAAAAGGCAATTTGCGTGCAGTAGTCTGCTTCGTCCATGAAAGGTGTAGCGACAACAACGGTAGTACCGTCTTGGTTGATTTTTTTGATCAAAGTCCATAATTCGCGGCGTGATAAGGGGTCGACACCGGTTGACGGTTCATCCAAGATGAGCAGCTTTGGCGTATTTAAAAGGGCTACGGCTAAAGCTAATTTCTGCTTCATGCCGCCGGATAAATCATTGGCCATGCGGTCTTTAAATTGGCCGAGGCCTACATATTCGGCGAGAGTATCACATTTATTGTGCAGATCATCCTTATTGAGTCCGTATAGACGACCATACAACTCGAGGTTTTCGTATACACTTAGATTGGGATATAAAGCGAAGAGCTGCGATACATAGCCGATAGTGTGCTTTATGTCGCGCGGCGAGGCACCATTAATAGTTATAGTTCCTTCGTTTGGGACGATTAGGCCGCAAAGCATGCGAAGGAGCGATGATTTGCCGGCACCGTCGGCACCAACGAGGCCAAACATTTCACCGTCCGGAATGCTTAGGTTGATACCCTTAAGGGCGTGCACATCGCCGTAATGTTTGTGGACATTTTGAATGGTAATCATGGAATCACCACATCCACGGGCATACCCGGCTTAAGAATTTCCTCACCATTTTTTACTTTAATACGCACTTTATATACTAAATTTGAGCGTTCCGTTTTGGTGATACTTTGACGCGGTGTATATTCCGCTTCAGGGCTGATGCGTTCAATATAGCCTTCAAAGATTTGGTTTGGTAAGCCGTCTACTTTGATTTGTGCTTTGTCGCCTACTTTAATGAGAGCTAATTGCTCGGTTGATACATAGATATGAACCCATGCATCCTGCATGTCGGCGATGGTTAAAACAGGAGCGCCGGCCTTCACATATTCACCTTTATTATAGTTTTTGGTTAAAACAAGGCCGTTAACCGGGCTTTTCATGATTAAGTCGTCCACATTACTTTGCGCTGATGCTACATTGGCATTTAAGGCCTCTACCTGAGCCTGTGCGGCAGCGATTTGTTGACTCCGTGTACCCTGTAAAAGTTCCTGATAATCCGCAGTAGCTTTCGCTAAATTTTGTTCCGCCACATCATAGGCTTGTTGCTTCTGGTCGCGTACTTGAGCCGATACGGCGCCTTCGGAATATAAGGCGGCATAGCGATTATACTCTTTTAAAGCTTGGTCGCGTGAAACAGTGGCCGAATCAACCAGTGCTTTATACGCTTTGATTTGATCTTCCCGAGCACCGGCTTGAAGATCGGCTAAATTAGCAGCACCTTGAGCGAGGGATGCTTTGGCTGCTTCTAAGGCCGTGTTGGTTGTCGGTTGGGATAAGGTAAAAAGAGTTTGACCTTCGGTGATGCGGCTACCCAGATCAACATCAAGGCCTGAAATATAGCCATTGCTGCGCGGTGTAATATCATATTGGTGTACTTCGATGGTGCCTACTGTGTTTACCTTGCCGGTAGTTGTGCGGGGGTAGAAGTAGTAGATGGCGATGCCGATTAATAGAATCAGCACCAGGCCGATAGGGATGTATTTCTTTTTCATAAGGAGCTCCTAACTTTGAGAGATGTATCAGAATATCAGAGGATGGTTGGATGGGATTTCTTTTTCAAAAAATTACTGTTCAGGAAAATAGGTGTCAAAAAAGAACTTCAGCGACATTTCCGTATTTTCCGGCGAGACGAAAACGTCCTTCATGGTCTTAACAGCGTCATTGATAGAGGCACTGTAGAGTACGGGGAAGACCAAAATAGAAATTAAATGGCTGAAGATAATTTTACTTTTGCTATGAATTGCTTCTTCCGAGTCTTCCGGATGACGCTCCTTAATGAGTGCCGTAATAGGGTTTACTATTTTGAAAATCCCTTGACTGCGCAAGAATTGAATATAGGACATTTGCGTCGGATAGGCTTGTTTAGACAAAAAGAGATAGAAAATAAATTTCTTATGCTTAGCCAGGTGTTGTTGATATTGCAGTAAAAAATCAAATAAGCGCTGTCTCGGTGTTTTTGATTCATCATCTAAGATTTGAAAGAAACCTTTGGCCCGCATGAGAATTATGTTGATCACCTCATTGAAGAGATTATCTTTGTTTTTAAAATGGTAATTGACGAGGGCTACATTGACATCCGCTTCGGCGGCAATCATACGCACTGTAATGCTACTGATATCGTCATTGTCGAGCATTAGGCGATAGGTTGTGTTGATAATTTTATCTTTGGTTGATTCTGCCATAATGAATTCCTTTGTTTATTAATACTTGCTAATACAGATTAAGATTAGAAATTTCCGAAGTTAGTATGATATGTGTTTATAAAATTTAAACATTGTTTAACTTGCAATTCTATTTTAAACATTGTTTAAATAAAAAGCAAGACCTTTGGAATTAATATGAAAAGGTTAATATTTAGTTCAAAATAAAAAGAGACCGTAACGATTACAGAAAATCTGCTTTCGTTACAGCCTCTTAGTATATAGGTTATTCGATTATTGGTATTAATATATTGTTACGAATTATAAAGAATGGGCACGCAATTCTTCGGCGCTGTGCGTGGAAATCCATGCCGGTGGAATATCAAATACTGTGTAAGCGCCGGTGCCGCCGTGTTTTGCCAAGCGATAAATACCGCGAGCATAGGCAGTTAATACAGAACCGGTGAATTCAGGATTGCTGTCGAGTTTTAAGGAATATTCTACAACGTGACGGGTACCTTCGGTGCTTTCGCCGCTACGAAGTACGAAACCGCCGTGTGGAATACCTTTGTGGTTTTTGTCGAGCTCTTCTTGGGAGATGAAATGAACAATCGTTTCATAACCAACGAAGTAGTTTTCCATAGTTTTGATTTCATTTTCGATTTTAGCTTTGTCGGCGCCTTCTTCAGCGACTACATAGCATTCACGAAGATGGCCGGATTGTGCAGTAACTTCAGGCGTTTGACCCTGACGAATCTGTTCCAAGTATTCTTCGCGAGGTACAGTGTACTGACGAGCATCCACTACGCCGTCCAAACGACGGATAGCATCGGAGTGACCCTGGCTGACACCGCGGCCCCAGAAGGTGTAGGATTTGCCCTGAGGTAAAATGCTTTCAGCGAATACGCGTTGTAAGGAGAACATGCCAGGATCCCAGCCGCAGGAAATCAAGGCTGCATTGCCGCCTTCTTTTGCTGCTTTATTTACGTTTTCAAAATGTTCCGGAATGCGTGCATGGGTGTCGAAGCTGTCGATAACGGTGAAATGTTTTGCCACCATCGGCGTTTGTTCGATTAAGTCGGTTGCAGAACCGCCGCAAAGAACCATAACATCGATTTTGCCTTTAAAGCTTTCCAATTCGCTCATAGCATAACTTGGTACACCGCTTACTGTTTGTAAGCCGCTACGACGGGAAAAAACACCAACTAATTCCATATCCGGTTGTAATTTTACAGATGCTTCTACGCCACGGCCCAAGTTTCCGTAACCTACGATGCCTACTCTGATTTTCATAGGTAAAACCTCCTAAATATAAATCATCCTAAATATAAATCCTACGTAATAATTTTTTACGTATAATTTCTACGTATAATCAATCCTACGTATATAGCGATTTTGTGTTCTTTTTGATATACACTCTTATTTAAGTATACTCTGTGTGTAGCTCGCTGTATAGCTAAAATTATTATTTTCTATAGAAAATTGGGATATTAATAACAACAAATAGGAATTATTGGAAAGTTTGGACTTTTTTTCATAAAAAATTTGCCTTTTTATGTGAATTAGTATATAATTGAAAAGCTTATTGATGGTAAGCGCTTCCTACCCCTATGGAAGATAGGGGCATATGTCCAAAAGAGGAGGTGATTTTGTATGAACAAATACGAAGTCATGGTGATTGTGAAACCAGCCGAAGAAGAGACAACCAACGCGGTTATTGAAAAAGTAGAAGCTTTGATTGCTCGTGTAGGCGGCACAGTAGAAAAGGTAGATCGTTGGGGCAAGCGTCGTCTTGCTTACGCAGTGAAAAAATTCACTGACGGTTTCTACGTATTGGTTAACTTTGAAGCAGATCCTGCAGAAATCAAAGAAATCGATCGTGTATTAAAAATCAACGATGATGTCCTTAAACACCTAATTGTTAAACACGGCAAGTAAGCTCTGGGAGGTTTACTATGAACTCAGTACAGATCTTAGGTAATTTAGCTCGTGACCCTGAAGTGCGCTTTACTAAAACCGGTAGAGCCGTAGCATCATTTACAGTGGCTGCGACAAACACATATTTTGATTCCACTACCAATGAACAGAAGGAACAAACCGCCTTCATCAACTGTGTAGCTTGGGGTAAATTAGGGGAAGCAGCTGGTAACCTACGTAAAGGGAGCCGTTGTTTCGTTGAAGGTCGTTTGAATACCCGTTCTTATGAAACTCAGGATGGGCAAAAACGCTATGTAACTGAAGTAGTAGCCAACTTTGTTGGTACATCGTTAGATACTCAGAATACCGACAGCTTCGGTGGCGGGTCTTCTAATTTTGACAACTTCGGTAGCAGCAACGATGAAAACATTCCGTTCTAGTGTTTAGGACTCCTACTAATTCGAAAAGGAGGATTCACATAATGAGAAGAGATAGAAGCAGAAAACCAAGAAGAAAAGTATGTAACTTCTGCGTTGATCATGTAGATCAAATCGACTACAAAGATATTGCTAAACTTCGTCGTTTCACGACTGAACGCGGCAAAATTCTTCCACGTCGTATTTCCGGCACTTGCGCTAAACATCAGCGTAAATTAACATTAGCAATCAAACGCGCTCGCGCTATTGCTTTGTTGCCATTCACTGCAGAATAATCGCAATCTAAACAGAAACCCAGCAAGCATGATGTTTGTTGGGTTCTTTATTTTTATAATTTGAAATAAAATGAGTAAAAATGAGATTGTAGCACCCAAGTAGCACCCACTAACTTGATTTGTTAGGCCTTTATAGCACCCACCAAATTTTGTGATATCATGTCCATTTCAGCACCATATGGCAAGGAATTTACGGCATCTAATAATTGTTGGTGAGTTTTATGAGTGTACACCCCTTGTGTAATATCGCGCCCGCGTGAGTGCCCTACAATCATTTTTACAACAAGCTCATTAACTTGATAGTTATTGGCAAGTGTAATAAAAGTATGCCGGAAGTCGTGAGGGATATGATTTTCTAAGCCATATTTATCAATCATCTGCTTGATTCGATATCTCAAGCTTGAGGATGCGGTAACAGGGAATAAGTAGCCCCGGCTAAATGCGTTTTTCTTGTAAAATTCGCTCACAAATGGATAAATGCAGTCCGCAATAGGAATATGCCTATCTTTACCGGCGGCGGTTTTAACGCCACCAACCATATATTTTTCTTTTAAATTTACATTGTCCACTTTCATTTGCAGTAGCTCAATCGGGCGGGCTCCGGTATAACAATACACTAAGGCCATTTGCACCATCTCATCATCGGTATGCTGCCATAATATGCGCATGTCTTCCGTGCTAAGTGGTTTATGCTTATCAGATTGACCAAGTGCCGGCAATTTAATGAGCTCCGCATAATTTTTCAAAACAAAATCATTTTCAAAAGCCAATGTAAATACGGCATTGAGCGTCACTTTTATTTGCCGTTTACTCGCCGATGATAAGCCGCTGCTATCCACTATGTCCTGCAAGTGCACGAGTTTAATGTTTTGAATCGGCTTGTCCCAAATGTGAGTGCAGCGTTTCTTGGTCATGTTGTAATTAGCAGCACTCGACACGCCCATATTTTCCTTTTGGGCAATCATCATATCCCAAACCTCGCCAAAGGTAATATCTTTGGCAAGATAAAATTTAGGGTCATTATTATATAAATTCAATGCGGTCCAGGCTTCTTTTTGCGTGGCAAAATAGCCAAGCGTCTTCCGTGTTTGCCTTCCGGTAATCGGGTCAAGGCCCATTGTTACCACTGCACAATAAGGCTTTCTCCGGGCACGGTCTTTTTTCTTGTAAACAGTCCCGCTGCCGTTGCTTCGTCTTAGTGCCATAAATAAAATCACGCTCCTTGTTAGTTAAATAGTATGACAAACTAACCTGAAGCGTGGTATAATCAACTTGCGGATTGAGTGTATACCTGCTTCAGGTATTCTATTCAATTTTCCCTCGGCTGTTGGCGCAGCCGGGGGTCTTTTATTTTGATGTTAATTAGGAAATTTATGTAAAAAAAATCCGGAGCAATACAGAATATCGCTCCGGCAAAAACATATAAGTTTATTGGCTTATACCGATATTCTACAAGACTTTGTACCAATTGTCAATTATTTTGCTGAAAAACTCAAAAGTTGTTCGTAACGAAAGATTTTTATCAAATGTATTATCTCTGAAAAA
This sequence comes from Veillonella sp., assembly GCF_015058545.1. GTDB lineage: Bacteria > Bacillota > Negativicutes > Veillonellales > Veillonellaceae > Veillonella_A. The sequence goes on along the minus strand of NZ_SVCB01000110.1, from coordinate 221 downwards.
TCTGTTTCGTAGATTATTTAGCCTTAACGATACATGTTTTTGTAAACCTGGGCTTTCTACAATGCGGGTATGAAAGTATAAGACACTAGCTATTTGGCTTATTTTGAACTGCACCCCAAAAATTGGACACAATTTTTGGAGGTGCAGTTTTTTTATGGCAAAGTATTCTAAAGAAATTAAAGAAAAAGTTTACTGTCTATTTGAGCGTGGATGGGGATTCC
>NZ_SVCB01000109.1 GCF_015058545.1 Veillonella sp. | reverse complement strand
AATGGGCATCGATATGAACCGGCACGCTCGCCATAGCGTTAGCTACATCTACGATGCGGCTCATCATGTATGGCATAGTAGTATGACCGGTTTTACCGTTTGGATGGAAGATATAGGATTCGTCCTGCATACCTTCGTTCCAACGAATGCTCGACCCCTGCGAACGATGATTGTATAAATAATTGAGTAAACCTTTTTGACTGCGACGAGAGGTATATACAAATTCGGTAACCGGAATTTCTTCGGCGCCCAAACGATATACCGCATAACCTTCAATTCGGCCGTCTTCCGTCTGCACATAAGCTACGCGCACGCCTTCCGCAAAAAAGCTGCCCAACAAGCGACGCCATTCTTTTTCACCGCGCACAGCATAACCGGATAAACCGGCTGTATACTTTTCATAGACCGGAGCCAATTTTGTCCATTCATCTTCAGACTGCAATAGACCGAAATGTAAAGTTTTATCCGTAAGGGGACGTAAATCCTCCAGACTCATGGTCTGTACCCACTGATGAGCGTACAATTCCCAACCGTATTGTTGGTAAAAAGCCGCTTTAGACGGCATCAAAATGGTGATACCCTGACCGCGTTTTTTTAACTCTTCTAACGAAGCCGTTAATAATTGACCGCCGATACCACCGCGACGGGCTACCGGATCCGTCGCTACACCCACCATGTAACTTACCGGTACAAGCGCACCGCGCACGTTAAGCGTATATTGACGCAAATGTACCATGCTGGCAAGCAATGTTCCGTCATAACCTACCATGGTATGTTCCGGTTCGTACGCTTTACCGAAATAATATTGGAAAAAAGGATCTTCCTTATTTTCAAAACAATAATCCCATAAATTTTCAACAGCTTTTGTATCTGCTGCCGTCGCAATTCTAAACTCCATAGCACACCTCTTTTTATACAAAAAAAGGAGCCCTCAGGGCTCCCCTAATACTTTATTCCTTAACAGGACAGATATCGGCATAGACCGCATCATATTTTTCCGCAAAATGATCCGGATTATACGATTCTTTTGCCTTGCGAAGGCCCGGTAAACCCATATCTTCTTCACGATTTACAAATTCCGTATCGGCAAATTCATGACGAATGAATTCGTTGTTAATTGCCTGATACAAACCGCGAATTGTAGGATTTGCTTTTTCAATATGAATGAGCGCCATGCGATCATTGAGATACTCACCGATAGTGAAGGCTTCAATGCGACCAAACAATTTGATAGCACCGCCTACAAGACCAAGTTCATCCCAGTGAGTAAATAACAATTTAATCGCTTCTAACTCATCTTCGATACCTTCTTCGTGATGTTGTTCTACCCAAGATTCAGCCGTGGCAATACAGTCGGCAAAAATATCTTGTGTCAGCGGCATATACTCATAATTGGTATACTGCATGCGGAACTGATTCAAGTGATTTTTCTTCTGACGCAATTTTTTACCGGATAAGCTAATTAAATCCTGTGTTTTGTAAATATACTCAAAGTTATCGCGGTCCGGCGTGAATTCATAACAATCAGGACAGAGCGTATTCATACGTTCCATCATAATTGGATTGACACCTTTTAAACGAAACTCTAAGTTATTAACTTCAAACCATTCTTTAGCCATATCAAGGCCGTCTACGAATTTAGCGTCTTTACCGGCAAAAGGCGGCAACATAAACGGTTCTCGTTTACCGCCCCCTTTGATGAACAATACGCCATCTTCTTCGGCCCATTCGATGCCATAGGCATCTTGCCACATAAACAATGTGGTAAAACAGTTATCCGATGCTTCATAATGATGAATTGCAAAATAATCATCGATAATCGGTTTATCTTTTAATTCAAATCTTCTAAATGCTAAAATAGGAATCGCCTCCTACGGACTAATAGTAATAATACACAATTATAGCGTTCTGATTTTTTTATAACGCTCTACATTTTTTAGGTTCTATATCCCTAACCTTTATACCCTAATCTTTTAGGATTTCATTAACACTATGCTCAGGGCCAATCAATACTGCTGTTAAAGTACCGATAGGGGCTGAGCTCATATAGCTAACTCTATAATTATACTACATATTTGTACTTTGTAAAATACAACTATATCTATATATTTCATTCTATATATATGTATTTTACCATAAAATTGTGTAAAAGAGAATTTTTTTCACAGTTTCTTTCGTTTGACAGCATTATTTTATAGGCATTGAATCTATTACCGACAAATGAAGAATAGTGAATTACAAAAAGCGGACTGAAGAACTTTTATCTTCAATCCGCTTTATTAGTATTTATAAGTTACCACTTAGAACAAGCTGTCTTCTTCCGAATCCAATTCGTCTTTAGCAATAATAGCTACGGAAGCTACTTTATCCTCACCATCAAGATTTTGCAATTTCACACCGGAAATGGCTTTCCCTTTTTTAATGGCAATATCTTTCATGTCAAAACGAATAATCTTGCCCTGTTCGGAGATGAGCATTACCTCATCGCTGTCCGTTACGATACCAACAGCTACAACATCACCGGTTTTGTCGGTAATGCGGAAGTTTTTCGTTCCCTTGCCGCCGCGTTTCTGGAGCGAGTATGCATCTTCACTGTTGCGTTTGCCATACCCTTCTTCACTGATAGTGAATACCTGACAAGCTTCGCCCGATTCGGTAATCACACCGGCGCCGACTACATCATCACCGGCATTAAGTTTAATACCGCGAACGCCCTGAGCAGAACGTTTCATGAGACGTACGTCCTCTTCATTGAAACGAATAGCCATACCTTTACGAGTGCCGAGGAGAACATCTTGATTGCCCGCTGTGAGGCATACCGCAATGAGACGGTCATCATCAGCCAAGGAAATAGCATTCAAACCGCTGCGACGAATATTTTGATATTCTTCAATGGACGTACGTTTTACCACGCCTTGTTTTGTTACCATTAACAAATTAAGATCGTGATTTACAGTTTCCATATCAATCATAGTCGTCACCGCTTCACCTACATTGAGCGGCAATACGTTGATAATCGCTGTACCGCGTGAATTACGGCTCGATGCTTCCGGCACTTCGTAACCCTTCAAGCGATATACACGGCCCGCAGTGGTAAAGAACAAGAGCGTATTATGGGTACGAACATGAGAAATCTGTACCACATAGTCATCTTCTTTTGTCTTCATGCCTACAACGCCTACGCCACCTTTATGCTGGTTGCGATATACATTGGCATTCATGCGTTTGATATAGCCCTGACGAGTCAAGGTAATAACCATTTCTTCGTCGGCAATCAAATCTTCCACATCAAGTTCGGACGTATCGATTGTAATTTCACTACGACGTTTGTCGCCGTATTTCTGTTTCATTTCAGTCAACTCGTCTTTGATGATACCCCGTTGACGGTCTTCGCTGGCCAAAATAGCTTTCAAATCAGCAATAAGGATTTCCAACTGTTTGTATTCGTCTTCAATCTTTTCACGTTCCAAACCGGTCAAACGACGTAAACGCATATCCAAGATGGCAACGGCTTGTTTTTCAGTTAAGCCGAATTTCTGCATCAATGCGTTCTTCGCGATTTCATCGGTTTCCGACGCACGAATTGTGGCGATAACTTCATCAATATGATCGAGGGCAATAAGCAAGCCTTCCAAGATATGAGCACGAGCTTCCGCTTTGGCCAATTCGAACTGCGTACGACGTACGATAACGCCTAAACGGTGGTTCAAATAGTGGGTAAGTACTTCTTTTAACGTAAGTACTCGCGGATGACCATCAACCAAGGCAAGCATAATCACACCGAAGGTGTCTTGCAATTGGGTGTGTTTATATAATTTGTTAAGAACAATATCCGGCTGTACATCGGCGCGAAGCTCTACAACGATGCGCATACCGCGACGGTCACTTTCGTCACGAAGCGCGGTAATGCCGTCAATAACCTTATCACGGCTCAATTCGGCAATGCTTTCAATAACACGGGCTTTATTAACCTGGTACGGAATTTCCGTTACCACGATACGGTGTTTGCCCTTGTTCATTTCTTCAATCGTGGCACGGGCACGCATCTTAATGCTGCCACGGCCGGTGCTGTAGGCTTTTTTAATGCCATCGCGACCGAGGATTAACGCCCCTGTCGGGAAGTCAGGCCCTTTAATGGCTTTCATCAAATCGTTTACATCCACATCAGGATTGTCGATAAGCATGATTAAGCCATCCGCTACTTCGTTCAAGTTATGCGGCGGAATATTGGTCGCCATACCAACGGCGATACCGGCGGAACCGTTAATTAACAAGTTCGGAATTTTGGCCGGCAATACAGTCGGCTCTTGCAAGGACTCGTCATAGTTCGGCATGAAATCAACGGTATCTTTGTCGATATCAGCGAGCATTTCCGTCGTAATACGAGCCATACGTACTTCCGTATAACGCATAGCCGCTGCCGAGTCACCGTCGATGGAACCAAAGTTACCGTGACCATCTACCAAGAGGTAGCGCGTATTAAAATCCTGTGCCAAACGCACCGTTGCATCATATACGGAACTATCCCCGTGTGGATGATATTTACCAAGTACGTCCCCGACGATACGGGCCGATTTCTTATATGGCTTATTCGGAGTCATACCGGTTTCATGCATAGCGTACAAAATACGACGATGCACCGGTTTTAGACCATCGCGAACATCCGGTAAGGCACGCATAACGATTACGCTCATGGCATAATCGATATAGGAGCTCTTCATTTCTTTATCAATCTGGACGGGCTCAATTTTCCCGTGACTCCAGGTCGTTTCCTCCACAGTCTCACCTCATTTAATAATAACTAATCGTACATTTCAAGCGCTTCATTTAATTTATTAGCAACTTATATTATAGCATTTTTAGCGTTTTTATGCTACTTTTAACCGCATCAACAAGGGATTTTCACCACATTTAACGGGGATAATACATAATAATTAATACCCCTACGAGGGCAATGACGCCGCCTACTAAATCGGCCATATCGGGCACCACTTTATCCACCTGCCAGCCCCAAAGAATGGACAAAACAATAAAGATACCGCCATAGGCCGCATAGACGCGGCCAAACGAGGCCTCCTGCAAAGTAGGTATGATACCATATAAAAAGAGAACGACCGCACCGGCCACTAAGTACCATGGCCCTTTATCTTCTTTTAAAGCGAGCCAGACTAAATAGCCACCGCCGATTTCAAAAAAGCCGGCCACGATGAAGTAAAATAAGGATTTAGCTATTTCCATCAGTGTCTCCTCCCTTATTCACCAAGATTAATCACTGTATCCAAACGGTTCATGCGAAAATCTTCTACCATGAGCATAAAGGGCTCGTTATGAATCGGATTATAGGTCGTACCAAACAGATGGCTGTTACAATCACAGTCACTTGAGCCGAAGCCCGGCACCTCCCAGCCATCCAAATTTTTAACAGCCTTGGCCAATTGACATTCCAAATCGTCGCTGCTGCGAATCGGCAAGGTGGCAATCATCTCGCAATAAGAGCGGAAATAATCGAGATGCCAATGCATCTTTTTACGTTTCCGTTTATGACGTTCCAAACGCTTGGTAAGATTGGCTTTAGCGGAGCCCACATAGGTATAATACCCCTCATCAAAATGAAGGATACCCTTACTACCGATTTCCAAATCCATGGCGGTGGGCAAATGTAAAACCACCAGATAATCGCCGCGGTCCTGTGCTTCCCGGCGAAGCAGTTCCGCATCAAAACGGCATTCACGGATTACCTCCGGCATGGTAAATTCTTCCGACCAACGCAGTGCCACCGCCTTCCAATCGAGATCGCCCGCTACGTCACCGAAAGTTTGGGCAAAGGCCAAATCCGTATGATAATCCGGTAAAAACCACCGGGCCCGTTCCCACTGTACCAAGAACAAGACCCCCGTATGATACCCTTCACTTTTAAGAGCCTGTAGATGCAGTAGATGTTTACGCCCACGCTCCGTTATGGCATCAGGGAACATGGCCCCTTCACGACTGAACAAGGTACAGGATTTTACTTCCAGCAAAAAAGACTCTCCGTCATCATTGGTTAATAACAAATCGAATCGGCTATTGCCTACTGTATATTCACGGCGCACGACGGACCATTCTTCCCAACCGGGAATTTGTTTTGTCGAAATTAAATACTCTGCCACATCATTACTGTAGTTAGTATCCAGCATAATCGGCACGCCGTCCCGCTCAATGCCGATAACCCGGTACTGTGTTTTGGCGTCCTTTTTCGGATGATGGACTATGTAGAATTTAACACCGGGGTATAATAACTCCCACATGCGTCCCGGATTCGGCAAATGGGCCGGCAATACTTCACCGTTTAAATGATCCATAGCCAGATGAACCACAAAGCGATTCGGCCGTTCTACAAATCGTCCTGTTAATACTTTTTCATATAGTTGTTTCATGGCCTACCTCAATTATTTCACCAAGATTTCCATTCGTTTTTCCAATTTTTACAACTAAAAGCTGTTATAAAATTCTCCGGTATAGCTTTTACAAAAATAATCATAAAAGCTACCATTACAAAATTGCAATAACGAATCATTCTTCTAATATATCTAAAAAAATAAAAATGTAGCACAGGCTACATACATTTCAAGTAAAATGTCCTATAATGAACAATGTAAACACGAAGATTACCGTGTACTAAACGACATGAAGCAATATTTTTACTCGTATTATAAAAATATTACCTTCTTTATTATACGTAGAAGTAATGCACTCGTAAAGGAGTGCCGTCAAGGGAAAGGACGATGACATTATGGCTCAAGTAGCAGGTAACTTACAAAGAATTCGCAACGGTCAACGCCGTTATGCAATCACACCACGCATTCCGGGTGGTTTCGTACAACCAACTATGCTTCAAAAATTTATAGATGTAGCCAACACATTTAAGGCTACCCTCAAAATCACCGGTGCCCAACGCATCATGATTACAAACTTAAAAGCGGAAGATGTTGATAAAGCTTGGGAAATGCTGGGAATGGCACCGGCTTACAGCACATCCAATCGTGTACGCAGCGTAAAAATTTGCCCGGGCACCACGTTCTGTAAACGCGCTAAGCAAGACAGCGTAAGCCTCGGTATGAAATTAGATAAATTATATATCTCTCAGGAAATGCCTTCCAAAATGAAATTCGGCGTATCCGGTTGTCCAAACTCTTGCTCCGAATCCATCACTAAAGATATCGGCGTAATCGGTACCGCAAACGGCTGGCAAGTATATGCCGGTGGCAGTGCCGGGGCACACCCTCGTTTTGCCGACCTCATTGCCGAAGTAGCAACCGAACAAGAAGTATTAGCATTGGTAGACCGCATGGTTACTTTCTACAAAGAAAATGCTCATATTGAACGCATGGGTGCCTTCATCGATCGCAATGGTCTCGAAGCTTT